>NZ_BAAIHN010000002.1:0-180040 GCF_054784775.1 Lacticaseibacillus boliensis | reverse complement strand
AAGAGCAACCCGGACTCTTGATCAAATACAACCTGAGGGTGATATCCATAGGCCATATAGTGAGCGTTGAAGGCGGACCGTTCTTGATTACCGAAAGTATCACAATGCGTTGAGTCTATATCCAGCACGAAGCGGGATTGACCACTAAGACGGAAAGCCAAGGCGGCTACTTGCCAGATAAGCTTCCGAAAGTCATCTAGGTCGGCGTCTTCAAGGCGCTTGAAAAACCGTGAAAGTGAGGGCTGTGAGACTAGCCGAGAGCTACCCAAGGTGGCCGCCAGTACGGGATCACGTTGCCAGTCATTGGCACTACTGTCATGTAAATACCCGGCAACGTCGAGCAACAATTTTTCCAAGAAGATGTCGATCATCGAGGCCTTCCAGAATCGTCGTTGGTCTGGTAACTTGAGGCACTGATTGGCAAGTTGCCTAAAGTTGATACGATGAAGAAACTCTTGGAACAAAACGAGTCCGGCGTCATTTGAAAGTTGACCGCCGTCGGCGGTCACAGTCACATTGGTATTGCATTGCAGGGATAAGCTGGTTAAAGTTGAGATGGTGTGAAGCCTCGCTTTCGTGATGGTTTTCGTCGACTCAACCTTAGCATATAGGCGCACCCAATGGGTGAAACACCAAAGCAGCGCAGTCCCGTGTGAATCATGGGATTGCGCTGCTTTTTTGAAATTCTATGAATAATCCAGGTAAAGGTGTGTTGAACAATACGCGCATAGAAGGGGCTTTTGAATGAGCACTAAGCTTGATTGGACCACCGACGCGGAGTATCGCGGCTATGTTGACGATTTGCTGGCCGAACCGGCCGTGCAGAAGCTCGCCAACTACACGCAGCACCATTACTCCAACCGTTTGGATCATTGCATCAGCGTTTCTTACCAGAGTTATCTTCTGGGTAAGAAGTGGCATTTGAATGTTCGTGCACTCGCTCGAGCAGGTCTGTTGCACGACTTGTTCTATTACGACTGGCGGGTGACCAAGTTCGATCTAGGCACACATGCCTACATCCACCCACGCATTGCGTTGCGTAATGCGGAGAAGTTGACGGACTTGACCCCGATGGAAAAAGATATCATCATCAAGCACATGTGGGGGGCGACCCTGGGTGTGCCGAAGTACAAAGAAAGCTTCGTGGTGTCGTTGGTGGATGACTATGCCGCGATGGATGAAGTCTTGACCCCATGGATGCACAAGTTGCGCCATCCGGTCGCCACGTACAAAAACATGGCCTAAACTGAACAAGTCAGATCACGGAGCCGCGCATTGCGCGGTTCTTTTTGCGTTGCGGCACAATTATTCGCTAAGCTTAAGGATCAAAGTCAGCGAATAAACATCTGGCAGGCCTTGCAATCGGTGGGAGTTGCGTTATACTAATACTATCTAAATGTAAGTAATGACTTTTGAGGTGACTAACATGGAAGCGACAGCAACAACCAGTACGTGTACCGAATCGACACTTGCCTTGTGTCCCAAATTTACCAAGACGTTCAAGATCTTGGGTAAGAAGTGGAACGGCCTGATTCTTGAGGTCCTGTTGCAACAAGGACCGGCACGCTTCAAAGATGTTGCGCGGGCGATCACCAAGTGTTCTGATCGAGTTTTGGTCGAACGCTTGAAAGAACTGGAAGCTGAAGGCTTAGTGGTCCGGCTCACTCATGAGAATTCGTCTCTGATCCAGTATGCGCTGACAGACAAAGGCGCCGCCTTGGCACCGGTCATGACAGCCGCCCACACTTGGGGCGACAATTGGTTGAGCGACGAAGAATGTGAAGACTAATTCACGATGCCCCTTGACGCGGGGTATTTTTTTTGCTAGCCTAAAACCAACTAAACAAAGCAAATACATTGAGAAAAGCGCAAGCCGGCGGACCAGTCAGGGAACAGCACTCATAAGACTGCAAGGTGCTGATGGGATTAAGGCTCGTATTCACTTTTTGAGTAGACGATCGTAAGGTCGCTCCGGTACTGCCGTTAAATTGTTGAGTTGTGATGTCGATTTTGACATTGAACAAGGGTGGTACCGCGATGCTTCGTCCCTTTTTGGGGCGGGGCTTTTTTTGTGCCCCCAAAATGCTGATCAAAAAGCCAGCGGTGTAAACACTGAAGGAGGATTCCAAATGGATCTCAAGTCTAAGTTGGAAGAACTGTTCGAACAGAACCAAGCCAAGATCAAGACCATGCATGATCTTGATGAACTGAACCAGACGCGCGTGAACCTGTTGGGCAAAAAAGGCCCGATCACCGAAGTCCTGCGCGGCATGAAGGAACTGGATGCCAGCGAGCGGCCAAAGGTCGGCGCCTTCGCCAACAAAATCAAAGATGAGCTCCAAGAAGCGATCCAAGAGCGCAAACAGACGCTGGAACAAGCGGTCATCAACCAGAAGTTGCAAGAGGAAACGATCGATGTGACCTTGCCAGGTGACGATGTCGTCGCCGGCACGCCGCACATCTTGACGCAGATCATGGATGACATCGAAGAATTCTTCATCGGCCAAGGTTATCAAGTGATCGACGGGCCGGAAGTGGAAGAAGATCATTATAACTTCGAGATGCTCAACATCCCCAAAGACCATCCCGCGCGGGACATGCAAGATACCTTTTACATGGGGCACGACTTGTTGATGCGGTCGCAAACCAGCCCGGTGCAAGCCCGCACGCTTGAAGTGCATGACTTTACCAAAGGACCATTGAAAATGATCTCCCCAGGCCGTGTTTATCGTCGCGATACCGACGATGCGACCCATTCACATCAGTTCCACCAGATCGAAGGACTCGTGATCGACAAGCACATCACGATGGCCGATCTCAAAGGCACGTTGCTGGCCATCGCCCAGCACGTCTTCGGTCCGGAACGCACGATCCGCTTGCGCCCGAGTTTCTTCCCGTTCACCGAGCCGAGTGTTGAAGTCGATGTTTCTTGCTTCCGTTGCGGCGGCAAGGGCTGTGCGATCTGCAAATACTCCGGGTGGATCGAAGTGTTAGGCGCGGGGATGGTCCATCCGAACGTGCTGACCAATGCCGGCGTGGATCCTAAGGTATACGGCGGGTTTGCCTTTGGCTTAGGTCCAGATCGCTTTGCCATGCTCAAATATGGGATCGACGATATTCGCAGCTTTTATCAAGGGGACACGCGCTTTTTGTCCCAGTTCCAACAGGAGGGTTAAGCGACATGGATGTTTCATACGAATGGTTAAAAGAACTCGTCGACGTGCCGGTTGACGCCGATGAACTCGGCGAAAAGGTTTCGCGTACCGGCATCGAAGTCGACAGCGTCACCCATTTAGGCGCCGGCTTGAAGAAGATCGTCGTCGGCAAAGTGGTCGCGCTGAAAGATCACCCAGATTCCGATCATCTGAAGGTGGCCCAGGTCGACACCGGCGATGATGACTTACGCCAGATCGTCTGTGGCGCGCCTAACATCGAAGCCGGTCAGACGGTGATCGTAGCGCTGCCAGGTGCTCGGATCGCTGACAACGTCAAGATCAAGCGCGGCAAGATGCGCGGGGTGGTTTCCGACGGCATGATCTGTGCGCTGCAAGAACTCGGCTTTTCCGATTCGATCGCCCCTAAAGCATATGGTGACGGCATCTACGTGTTCAACGAAGCGCTTGAACCAGGCAGCGACGCGCTTGAAGCCCTCGGCTGGCACGATTCGATCTTGGATTTTGAGATCACCCCCAACCGCGCTGATGCGTTGGGGATGCGCGGGGTGGCCTGGGAAGTCGGTGCCACTTATGGCAACAAGCCGCACTTCACCAACAAGCCGGTGGTCGAAGGCGATACCCCGATCGAATCCTTGTTAAAGGCTGAAGTCGCCGATTCCAAAGATGCCCCGAGCTACCAGATGCGGATCGTGCAAAACGTGACGATCAAAGATTCACCGCTGTGGTTGCAACGCCGCTTGTGGAACGCTGGCGTGCGGCCGATCAACAACATCGTGGACATCACGAACTTGATCATGCTCGGTTACGGGCAGCCGCTTCACGCGTTTGACTACGACAAGCTCGACAATCACCAGATCCTCGTGCGCCGGGCCAAGGACAAGGAACCGTTGACCACCCTTGATGGCAACGATCACGAGTTGGATCCTGAAGACATCGTCATCACCGATGGCGTGAAGCCGGTTGCCTTGGCTGGGGTCATGGGGGGCTTGAACTCCGAGATCACAGACGACACCACAACCGTTGTGATCGAAGCGGCAACTTTTGCCCCGACCAACATCCGCAAAACGGCGCTGAAGTACAACCTGCGTTCACAAGCGTCTTCACGTTTTGAAAAAGGCATCAACGTTGCCGACATCAACAACGCGCTGGACGAAGCCGCGCGCTTGATGGCTGAACTCGGTGAAGGCACCGTGGCCAAAGGGCATCTGTCCGCTTCTGCGATCACACCGCAAGACAAGGTCGTATCGATCTCACTTGACCGCATCAACCATGTGTTAGGGACGACGCTCGACGTCGCCACGGTGACCGCGATTTTTGATCAGCTCGGATTCGGCGTCGAAGAACACGACGGGGAATTTGCCGTTGCCGTGCCACCGCGGCGCTGGGATATCAGCATCGATGCGGACTTAGTCGAAGAAGTGGCCCGCCTTTATGGTTACGACAATCTGCCATCGACCTTGCCGACAACGACGATGACGATCGGCCAGTTCACCCCGAAGCAAGCGCGTCTGCGTCGTACTCGCAAGGTGCTTGAAGGGTTGGGCTTGAGCCAAGCCATCACGTATTCGCTGGTCAACACCGAAGAAGCACAACAGTTCGCGCTGGAAGCCAGCGCCCACACGCAGGTGGCATGGCCGATGACCCAAGACCATGCGGCGTTGCGTGAGAACCTGGTTGCAGGGTTGATCAACGCGGAGCAATACAACGTTGCCCGCAAGCAAGAAAATCTCGCCTTGTATGAACAAGGGCGGGTCTTCCCTCGCAAAGATGGCCACACGCGTCCAGAAGAACATGAATATCTGGGCGGTTTGTTCACCGGTGAGATCCACGAGAAGAACTGGCATGTCGCGGCTAAAGCCGTCGATTTCTACTATGTTAAAGGCATCGTAGACCACCTGCTAGGGGATTACCGACTCGCTGAACCGGTCGAATGTGTGGCCTTGCGAGACAACCCACAGATGCATCCAGGCCAAAGCGCCAAGCTCGTGTTGGCCGGCGAAACCATCGGCTTGATCGGCCGTTTGCATCCTGGCTATGAGCATGCTGAAGGTTTGCCGCAGACGTATGTCTTCGAGTTGAACCTCGACGCGCTGATGCAGGCCGATCGCACCGAAATGGCGGCCAAGCCGGCACCTAAGTTCCCATCAATGACGCGAGACATCGCGGTATTGGTCGGCAAGGCGGTTGAAAACGCCGCTGTCGAGAAAGTCATCACCGATAACGGTGGCAAGTTCTTGCGCGATGTGACCTTGTTTGATGTCTACGCCGGCAAGAACGTCGATGCCAACCAGAAGAGTCTGGCTTACACGCTGACGTATCGTCGCGACGATCAGACGCTCACCGACGATGAAGTCAGTGCGGCATTTGCCAAAGTCGTTGACGCTTTGCAGACCACGCTAGGGGCAACGATCCGTTAAACCGCATGAAATTAGTATAAGCTTTGGTTAAATCCCAGGGATTAACGCTAACTTTCGCGGTAAAAAGGCGCTTGAAGCGCTGTCACCAACCAATCACCTGTCGCTTTTTGCGGCAGGTTTTTGTATACTGAAAGCAGTATGTGTCAGCAGGAGGAACGGTTTTTTGAGTAAGCAAGATACACAAAAACGCGCTAGGCGCGCCGCTGAAAAACAAGCGGTCAATCATATCGTCGCGTGGGTGGTCGGCATTGCGATCACCGTCATCGTGATCGTGTCGTTCATGGGGTACCGGTATGTCCACAACGCCATGGGCGCCGTCGACCGCAACGACAAGCAAGCGCAGACGGTGACGATTCCAAGCGGCGCAACGGCCAAGATGATCGGCGAGCGGCTTGAGCAAAAAGGCGTGATCAAAAGCGCGTTGGTGTTCAATTACTACGTGAAATTTCATAATTACACCAACTTCCAGGCAGGGGATTACTCACTGACCAAAGCCGAAAGCCTGGTTGACATCATTTCAGTCTTGCGCGGTGGCAGCGGCACCAGCGACAACACCGGCAACGTTTTGGTCAAAGAAGGGGTCACCGCCGAAGAGATTGGCACGGCAGTTGGCAAGCTCCACAGTAAAGACCCGCAGTTCACCAAGGCCAATTTCTTGAAGCTGATGAAAGATCAGGCCTTTTTCAACAGTCTGGAAAAGAAATTCCCGAAGCTGTTGAAGTCGGCCAAAGATGCCAGCGGGGTGCGCTATCGTCTGGAAGGGTATCTGTTCCCTGCAACGTATAGCGTTACTAACGGGCAGAGCTTGAAGGCACTGGTCACCGCGATGGTTGCCAAAACCGACAGCGTCATGCAAAACTACTACACCAGCATCAAACGCCAAGGCTACACGGTTCAAGAGGTCTTGACGCTGGCGAGCCTGGCCGAACGTGAAGGGGTCAACTCGACGGATCGCCGGGCGATCGCCGGGGTCTTCCTCAACCGGATCGACGCGGGGATGCCACTGCAGTCTGATATCTCGGTCATGTACGCCTTGAACACCCATAAGACGCACCTGACAAACAAAGATACCAGCGTGGATTCACCGTATAACCTCTATGTTCACCCAGGCTACGGGCCGGGACCGTTCAACTCACCGTCTGAAGAATCGATCCGCGCGATCTTGAGTCCTTCTGAACGTAGCAAGGGTTACCTGTACTTCGTGGCCAACCTGAAGACCGGCGAGATCTTGTATGCGACGACCCTTGCCCAACAAGAAGCCAACACGCAGAAGTTTGCCGCCGACAACGGGACGAGCAACTGATGAAGCCTGTGGTGATCGGTATCGCCGGTGGTAGTGCCAGCGGTAAGACAAGCGTCGCCTCGGCGTTAACGCAGGCGTTTGATTCGGACGTGGTGTGGTTGCCGCAAGACTGTTACTACCGCGCCCACGATGATCTGGCGCCTGAAGCGCGAACCCGATTGAACTATGACCGACCGGAGGCATTTGACGACCAGCTGTTGCGCACCCAGTTGCAACAGCTGATCGCGGGTGATACGATTGACCGGCCGGTTTATGACTTTGAGGCGCATACCCGCAAAGCAGAATTTGTGACGCTGGCGCCCAAGCCTGTGATCATCGTCGAAGGTATCTTGGTCTTGGCAGACCCGGCGTTGCGGGCGTTAATGGACATTCGCTTGTATGTTGACACGCCGGCAGATGTGCGCGTGTTGCGGCGGATCCAGCGGGACACGCAACAGCGCGGGCGTAGCCTAGATGCGGTGATCGCGCAGTATCTGGACTCAGTCCGGCCGGCGCATGCGGCGTTTGTCGCCCCGACGCGCGCGTTTGCGGATGTGATCATCCCGCAAGGCGCGCAAAACCACATTGCCTTGGACCTGATCGAAACCAAGATCCAAGCTATTTTGGCGAAGCGTCAGGCGGACCGGTAAAAAAGTTGACAAGTCGCAATGAAATTCTTAACATCGTATCTTGAAGTCACAACAAAATTTGGAATTGAGGGACTAACATGGCAGAAAAATCATACCCAATGACCGCAGCGGGCAAAGAAAAATTAGAACAAGAATTGGAGACGCTCAAAACCGTTAAGCGTCCGGAAGTGATCGAACGCATCAAAGTTGCGCGAGGCTTCGGCGACTTATCCGAAAACTCCGAATACGAAAGTGCCAAGGACGAACAATCTTCGCTCGAAACGCGGATCGCGACGATCCAGACGCAGCTGCGCTACGCCCAGATCATCGACGCCAACTCTGTGGCGACCGATGAAGTTTCCCTCGGCAAGAAGGTGACCTTCGTCGAAGACGGTGACGACGAAGAAGAAACTTATGAAATCGTCGGCGAAGCAGAAGCCGACGCGTTCAACGGCAAGATCTCCAACGAATCCCCGATCGCAACGGCACTGATCGGCAAGAAGGTCGGCGATCAGGTGAGTGTCAACACGCCTGGCGGCGAGATGAAAGTCAAGATCGTGCGCGTTGAAGGTTAATTTGATCATTAACAATCAGGTTGGTTTGTCGCCAGCCCAAAGCGTCGATGTTGCGACTTCCTTCGGGGTTCGCAACACCGGCGCTTTTGTTTGAGCGGCGTGATCTTCGACTTTTGACACCGGCGAAATCGGTCTTGCGCCTCACTACAAGCCGACACTTTGACTGTATAATGTGATTATTAAAGAGATGAACTTTCATGATCGGCCGTGCCGTTTGTCGTCGCTAACGCGATCAGAAGCGGTCAGGCGCAGATGCCAGGTTTATCGTAAAGGAGACCTTCAATGACGCATCGCTGGCAGCTATTTTGGCTAATTGAAGCCGCGTTATTTATGATTTTATGTTATCAGATCGTCACGAACCCGCCGGTGCTTGTGGGCGTTGTGTTAGGCGTACTCGCGCTGGTGATCGGCGCGCATGTCAAACATGGGAAGACCTTTTGGCTGACGATCGGGTTGATTTCGGTGGTGATTTCCGTCTTTGTCAATCCGATGGTGTGGATCATGTTGTTCATGGCGGCTTGTGCGACTATGCATCTGCTGTCAGGCCGTGGCAACAGTAACTTTGGGCCTTGGGCGAAGAAACAATTCTTTGCAGTGACAACCAAGGAACCGCAGGCTAAGGCCGGTATGCGCCACACGCGGCCTTGGTTTGGCGACACGGCGATCGGGCAGACCCAATATGAATGGGACGACATCAACATGACGGTGGCAGCCGGCGATACGATCATCGACTTGGGCAACACGTATTTGCCCAAGGGGGAAAATGTGATCGTGATCCGCAAGGGGTTTGGCAAGACCCGCGTGTTGATTCCAGTCGGTGTCGGGGTCGCGATCGAACACTCGGCGGTGATCGGTAACCTGAGCGTTAATGGCGAAGAGATCCAGATGAAAAACGAAACCATGCAGTATTACAGTGATGATTACGATACAGCCAGCCGTCGCGTACACTTGCTTACCAACGTCTTGGTCGGCGATGTGGAGGTGTTGGCGGTATGATACGAGGACAAAGTGTTGTCTGGCAGTTTTTCTCCACGTTGGCGCTGGTGGGGTTGCTGGAAGCCGGGTTGGTGTTTATGGTGACCGACCAGACCCACGCCAATTTCGGCAACGTGTTGTTGCAAAATGTTTATTCGGCGCCGCTGGTCTTGTATCTGATCGGCGGCGCGGTCGCCGTTGCCGGGTTGGTGAGCGTCACGAGCTATTCGCTTTTGCGCCGGCAACACAATCAGCTGGCAAGGCGCCTGGCGGCCATTTCTGCCGGTCAGTATGATGCCACGATCTTGACCCGGCAAGGCCAAGCCGCCAATATTCTTGGCACGGATGTAGCGGGGATGCTTGAAGCCTTACGGCAGAAAATGATACGCTTACAGCGGGAAATTGAGCGCTATAGCAATACTCCGGTATTAGTGGCTGGGGAAACCAAGGAAGAGATTCTCACCCAAGAGCGGCACCGCCTGGCGCGGGAGTTGCATGATTCGGTGTCGCAGCAGTTGTTTGCGGCGATGATGATGCTTTCGGCCGTGCGCAGTGTCATGACCACCCAAGATCCTGATAATCCCTTGTTGAAACAGGTCACCACCATCGAAGGGGTCGTCAATGAAGCCCAAGCCGAGATGCGGGCGCTGTTGTTGCACTTGCGGCCGACGACGCTGGAAGGCAAGTCGTTGAAAAACGGGATCATCGCCTTGTTGCAAGAGCTGCAAACGAAGATCAAAATCGAGATCTCCTGGGAGCTGGCCGATGTCAAATTGGGCGCGGCGATGGAAGATAACTTGTTTCGGATCGTCCAAGAGTTGCTTTCAAACACGTTGCGTCATGCCAAGGCCCAAACACTTGAGGTGTATCTGAAACAAGTGGCCAACAACGTGGTCTTGCGCGTGGTCGATGACGGTGTGGGGTTTGACCCGGCGACCGAAAATACGACCGGCAGCTACGGCTTGTCCAACATCAAAGAGCGGGCCGCAAGCCTCGGGGGCACGGCGAAAGTGATCAGTTTTCCAAATCAAGGGACCAGTGTCGAAGTGCGGGTGCCGATAACGAAGGAAGTAGCAGATGATTAAGGTATTGATTGTAGACGACCACGAAATGGTGCGGTTAGGCATCTCGACTTATCTTGGGGTCATGCCAGATCTTGAAGTTGTCGGTCAAGCGACCGATGGCAAACAAGGGCTGGATATGGCGCTTGAGCTACGTCCGGATGTGATCTTGATGGATCTGGTGATGCCGAATATGGATGGGATCGAAGCGACGCAAAAGATCCTCAAGGCATGGCCAAAAGCGCGGATCATTATCTTGACGAGTTTCATCGATGATGAAAAGGTGTATCCTGCCATCGAAGCCGGTGCCGCGTCTTACATATTAAAAACCGCAACGGCAGAAGAAATCGCCAACGCGATCCGGCAGACCGCCAAAGGCGAATCCGTGTTGGAGCCACAGGTGACGACCAAGATGATGAATCGCCTGACCCAAAAACAGCAACCGGCGTTGTACGATGACCTCACCAACCGCGAGCGCGAAGTGTTGCAACTGATCGCCCAAGGCAAGTCGAACCAAGAGATCGCCGACGCATTGTTCATCACGCTCAAGACGGTCAAGACCCATGTGTCTAACATCTTGGCCAAGCTTGAAGTGGACGACCGCACCCAAGCGGCGATCTATGCCTTCAAGCACGGCTTGGTCAAAGAAGACCCAGACAACAACTGACAATAAATAAACAGGCACCCGCTAAATCGATCATCGATCTAGCGGGTGCCTGTTTATTTTGTCTGGCGTCACGCCGGCACGTGCGACTTGGCGTGGCGGCCAGTCGGGGTGAGCAACCACCAAGTCGCGGTGATGAACCCAGCGATCAGTGTGATCAGCAGGCCCCACCAAAGATAAGGTGGCGTGTAGGTCATGCTGACGGTGTGTTGCCCGCGCGCCAGCGGGATCGCCATGAACAGACCTAACACCCGTTTGGGCTTGGCGGGTTGGCCGTCGACGGTGACTTGCCAGCCGGCAGCTTCGGGAATCGTTGTCATCAAGACCTGCCGGCGGTGTTCGATCGTGATGGTGCCGCTGAGATGGCGATCGGTGCGCGTTGTGATGTGCCACGGGCTTTGCGCGAGGGTCGCCAACTTGGCGGTAACGGCGGCTTGGTTGAGGCGATACAGCGTCAGCTGACCGAAGTCTGCCGAATTTTTAAGGAGTGTGAACGTCAGCGTCTGTTTTTGATGCGGGGCGCTAGGCGTGACGTTGAGCAACAAGGGGTCGCGGAACGTGTCGTAGATCGGTACGCTGTGGCCGTTTTGTGTGAGTGAAACGACGCTGTCGGTGAAAGTGGCCGGGATCTGCAGGTAATACGGTTCCGTGGAACTGGCACTGAAGGTGTAGGTCACCGTGGCGAGGTTGCCATGTTTTTTGACGGTGCTGCCCGACCAGGCCGCGCCTTTGAGCACCGGCTCGGACAGCTCGGCTTGATGGAACAAGGTATCGAAACTACCGCCGCTCAAGTCGCTCAACAGCAACTCTTGGTTGATCACCGGCATCCCGTCGATCAGCTTGGTTTTGAGGATCTTGTCGCTGGCGGCAAAGCCCAGCCCTAGCGCATACGGATTCGTGTAGATGGTGAGGGCTTTGGTGCTGCCGGAACGCCCGTAACGCAAAAGGTCCGGACGCTCGGAAACTTGGGGGATGAACGGCGTCGTTGATGACGTGTCGGTCTTGGGGTTCAACCAGTATTTGAGATCCAAGAAGGCGTCGGTGATGAAGGTGCCGTTGGTGTAAGCGACAAAGCCGTCGCCGGCAGATTGACCGAGCTGGCCGAAGAGTTTCGGAACGCTGGGCTCAAACATCGAGTTGAACTGGTCGGTGCCCATGTAATCGACTTGCATGGCATCGTTTTTGGTTCGCAGCATCGTTTTGCCGATCCGATAGGTGCCGCTGTGTGCGTGTTGAATTTTGTCGACGCCGGCCCGTAGCGTTTCCGTGTAGGTATGGTAGTCCGAATGGCTGACGTAGCTGATCTGATTGAGGGTCAGCGCGGCGTTGGTGGCACTTTCTGCCACCATGAACACCATAAAGACCAACGGCGTGAAGCGGCGGCTGTCGTTGCGAATGGTGAGCAACAGCAACGCGAACAAGGCAAAGCCGATGGAAGTCGCCAACAAGGTGTTGTTCAAAAACGGAAATTGTTTGGGATGTTGCCAGATGTAGCCGCCGACGCCGAGATAAGCGGCCAAGCCGATGATCAGCTCACCCCAGTTGATCCCGTTGCGTAATTCTGCCAGGCCGCGCGTCGCCAGCACAAGCAGCCAAAACACGACCACAAACGAGAAGCGATACGGGTACCACACCGGAAACTGCATGCCGTGCCAAAAGAGGTCTAGCGGCTCCAACATCAGGGATAAGGCCAGAAATGCCGTCCAGAAAAAGGCGAACAGGCGCTCACGCCAAGGAATGTGGCGGCAGACGAAGTAGAGTAAAAACCCGATCGTCGCGAGACTGCCGACGAAGATGTTGGCTTGGCCGCTGGGCATCTGATCGAAGTTGAAGGTGCCGAAGAAAAATTTGCCGAGCAGTTTAACAGGGGCGTACTCAAACCGCCAGTGGATCTTGGTGACGGTGTAAGTCCCCTTAGACTGCGTGATCTGATAAAGCGTCGGCAACAACACCACCGCGGCCATGGCGCCGGCCAATAGTGCCCCAACGGCAAAACGCCAGATTGCCCGCCAAGCCTGGCGGAAGTTGCGCCAATCGCGAACCAAGGCGTAGCCGAAGTAGCCGATGACGAAGAGACACAGCATGTAGCCCATGTAATAGTTCGTGACGATCCCGGCAAGTAGCCAGCCGATGAAGGCCCAAGGTTTGGCTTGCGTGACCAGCGTGTCGATCCCGGCGGCAACCAACGGCAAAATGATGACGACGTCAAACCACATCAAGTTAAGCTGATTGGCGAGCATCCAGCCGCTCAACGCATACACGGTGCCAAAGCCCGGAAGCCACCAGCCCTGCCAGCCATGTCGGCGTAGCCAGTAGGCGAAAGCCATGCTGGCACAGCCGTATTTGGCCAGGGTGATGACCGCGATGGCGACGTCGAGCATGGATTTAGGAAACAGGCAGACGATGAAGTTGAAGGGACTCAGCAGATAATAGGCGAAAACCCCATACATATCGCCGCCGAGGTCCTTGTTGAACGCATAAAAAAGCTGTCCGGGATGCCCCAGAACGGTTTGGCGAAAATAGCTATAAAAATCGATGTATTGTTGTCCCATATCGACCGTCAATAGGCTGCTGTTGCCGAATGGATAAACGCCACGGCCGATGAAATAGGCCCCCATGATGATGATCGGCAAAAGGCAAGCGACAAGCAGCGGATGGCGGGATAAGTTGCGGTAGATGCGCATACTTCCTCCAAGATCACAAAAATTCGGTTAAAATAACGGGTTGTGGTGTCTCAATTCGTAACTTTACTATATCATAGAAGCGAAGCCATGGCGTTGTGGGCGTGATTTTGCTACACTGACATGGATAGCCGCAAAGGCAAACGTTCACTAAGGAGCTTGATTCGTGAAATATATTCGCACTCCGAAACCGAAGCGTGCCAAGTCGCACATTCCGTTTCGATTGAACCTTTTGTTTTTCTTCGTTTTCCTGTTGCTGGCAGCCTTGGTCGGCCAACTGGCCTATCTGCAGATCGTCAACGGCGGCCATTTTGCCGCTGAAGTCGATCGTACCGATCAAAGGGTGGTCACCGGGGCCGTGCCGCGTGGGCTGATCTACGACAGTCAAGGGCGCGCGTTGGTTGAAAACAAAGCCAACAATGCGGTGACGTTCACCAAAAGCGTGAATGCGACATCGCAGTCGATGTATGATACCGCCAACCAGCTGGTTCGCTATTTGCGCGTTGATGCCAGTGGCTTGCAGAAGCGGGATTATGCCGATTACTATCTTGCCGACAGCAAAGCCGCCAAAGCGGTGGTGAAGTCGCTACCGAAGGCGCAACAAAAAGAAACTTCTGCCACCAAGCTGTACAAGTATGAAGTCGCCTACGTGCAAAAGCACCTCCCGACGTACACGGCCAAGCAGAAGCAGGCCGCCGCGGTTTACAAGATCATGAACGGCGCGACTCAGCTGACGACCGTTTACATCAAGAATACCGGTGTGACGACCGACGAAAGTGCCAAAGTCGGGGAGCATCTCACCGACATACCTGGCGTCAATCTCGGCACCGATTGGGAGCGGTCCTATCCTAACGGGGATTCGATGACCAGTGTGATCGGGACGGTCAGCTCGACAAAATCCGGCTTGCCTTCAGACGGGTTGAATGCCTATCTTGCCCAAGGCTATGCGCGCAACGATCGCGTCGGGATCTCATACCTCGAAAAGGCCTACGAAAGTGTCCTCAAAGGCGCGAAGTCGCGGACCCAAGTCGAGTTGGGGACGAACAACCAGATCGTCAAGCAGGTGCAGACCTTCAAAGGTGAGCAAGGGGCTAATCTCAATCTCACCATCGACTCTGCTTATCAAAACAAGGTCGAAGCGATTTTGAAGTCGACCTTCAATTCGGCGCTGTCCTCAGGGGATGCGGCGCATTCTGACGGGGCGTTTGCCGTGGCGATGAATCCTAAAACCGGCGCCATTTTGGCACTGGCAGGGGAATCCCACAACGTCAAGACCGGCAAGACTTCAGACGATGCCTTAGGGGTCTTGAATCGCTCCTTTGCGATGGGGTCTGCCGTCAAGCCGGCGATGGTGTTAGGGGCCTTGCAAGACGGTGTCATCACCGTCAACAACAACACCCAACCCGATGTGCCGATCTATCTGCCAAGCACGCCGGTGAAGAAGTCTGTTTATCCGGTCGGGACGTTCAGCTCGCTGAACGCAACCACCGCGTTGCAGGTTTCCAGTAACATCTACATGATGCGCTTGGCGATGAAGGAAGGTAACGCCAAGTATGTCCCTCGAGAAACGATGACCATGGACAATGGCGTCTTCAACAAGATGCGGCGATACTTCTCCGAGTTTGGTCTCGGCCAGACGACCGGCATTGATCTGCCGGGTGAGGTCAAAGGGGTCGAAGGCTCGACGATGCTGAACGGGTCACTGGCCGTCGGTTCTGCGCTTGACTTGTCTTATGGGAACTATGACACGTACACCTTGATGCAGATGGGGCAGTACGTTTCGACAATCGCCAACAACGGTTACCGGATGAAGCCGTACATCGTGAAGTCGATTTCGCAGACCCTCCCCAACGGGACCAACGGACCGACGATCGAGACGACCAGCCCGCAGGTACAGCTCAAGATTCCAAACACCCAAGCACAGATCAACTTGGTCAAGCAAGGGATGTGGCAAGTCGTTCACGGCACTAACGGCTGGACGACCGCCACGGCGCTGAACACCTTGAACCCTGGGGTCGCGGCTAAAACCGGGACGGCGCAGACCTTCACAAGAAGCGATCCGACGAACGACAGCTCCGAATTGTTGGAAACGACAACGCTGAGTTTTGTTGGGTTTGCCCCGGCGAAGGATCCGCAGATCGCCATCGCGGTCGTCGTGCCAAACTTGACGTCTGATTCAAGCAACTACAACTTGACGATCGGCAAGCAGATGATCAGCGACTATTACAGCATGCACAATATCAAGAAAGACAGCTCATACAGCGCCCACCAATCCAGCATCAACAACTAGGCAGACTGCTGAAAAAATGCTACACTGAATAAGTCTGTTGGCAAAGCCAACAAGGGTAGCAGGACTTGTTTGTGGACGTGGTCGAAGACAACAGGTTCGCCTGTTGTTTTTTTGTGAAACTGATTCATCTGAGTTGTACTCGGAATGAATAAGAACGGAAAGGAGCGCCCGAATGCGTAATCGATCTTGGCAAGACACGCCAATCGTGACCTATGCGCTGTTAGCGGTGACGGTCGCGATGTTCATCCTCGAAACCGTCGTTGGTGGTAGCCAAAATCCTTGGGTGCTACTCGAACTCGGCGCCCGTAGCAACCAGCTGATCATGGCAGGTCAATGGTGGCGGTTGATCACCCCAGTGTTTTTGCACATCGGGTTGGCTCACATCGTCATCAACGGGTTTTCACTGTATTATCTGGGCATGATCTGTGAGCGAATCTTTGGCCATTGGCGGTTTGCGGTGATTTATCTGGTTTCAGCGCTTACCGGGAATGTCGCCAGCTTCGTCTTTTCGTCATCGGCGCTTTCTGCCGGCGCCTCGACCGCTATTTTCGGTTTGATGGGCGCGTTTTTGATGCTCGGTGACACGTTTCGGCACAATCCTGTCATCAGCCAGCTGGCACGACAGTTTGCGCTGTTGGCCGGGATGAACCTGATCTTCAATCTTTTTGCGCCTGGGATCGATATTGCAGGGCATATCGGCGGTTTGGTCGGCGGCTTTTTGATCGCCGGTTTGGTCGGCGCCCCGCAACTAGGTAAAACCAGCCTCGCGCGGCGAACGGTGATGGGAGTCGTGTTGGTGGCGGCGGTCGTCGCCTTGATGGCGATGAGAATGACAGGACAGGTGGGCTAAATGCAACTATATCCGACGATGTATACATTCTATGATGTCTTACAGTTGCTGAAGCGCTTTGGGACCTATATTCATCTAGGCAACAGGCTGTGGGATATTGAAATGGCGGCATCAGAAGTTGATCGCCTGCACCAGTTGCGGTTGATCCCCAATGACACGTACGCGAACGCCAAAGTTGTCTTGCGCCATGTCCATGAACAAGAAAAAAAGCACCCATTAATTTAAACTACGGAGGAACACGATGACTGACAAGAAGTTATTAGGTGTCGACTTAGGCGGGACCACTGCAAAATTTGCGATCTTGACCCAAGACGGTGAGATCCAACAACGCTGGAGCATCGATACCAATATTATGGACGAAGGCGCCCACATTATCCCCGATATCATCTCATCGATTCAAGAGCACTTGAGCCTGTACAACATGACCGCAGATGATTTCCAAGGGATCGGGATGGGGACGCCTGGGACAGTCGATACCAAAGCCGGCACTGTGATCGGTGCGTACAACTTGAACTGGAAGACCCTCCAACATCCAAAACGTGACATCGAAGCGGCAACCGGGATTCCTTTTGCCATCGATAACGACGTCAACGTCGCTGCCATGGGTGAACAGTGGAAAGGCGCCGGCGAGGCTGCAGACAATGTGACCTTAGTTGCCTTAGGTACCGGGATTGGTGCCGGGATCATTTCCGACGGGCATTTGTTGCACGGTGTTGCCGGTTCTGCCGGTGAAGTCGGCCATGTCACCGTCGATCCTAACGGGTACATGTGCACCTGCGGCAAGCGTGGGTGTTTGGAAACCATCGCCAGCGCTACCGGTGTCGTGCGTGTCGCGCGTGACATGGCAGAAGAATTTGCCGGTGATTCCGCATTGAAGCAGACGCTTGATGACGGTGAAGAGATCTCCAGCAAGATCGTGTTCGACGCTGCCAAGGAAGGCGACAAGCTGGCCTTGATGGTCGTTGATCGCGTGGCATATTTCTTAGGCCTTGGGCTCGGCAACCTGGGGAACATGCTCAACCCTGAATACATCTTGATCGGTGGGGGCGTCAGCGCTGCCGGCGACTTCTTGTTGACACGGGTAGAACAATACTTCAAGCAATTCACATTCCCTAACGTTCGGGAGACAACCAAGTTACGTTTGGCCACACTCGGCAACACTGCCGGTGTGATCGGTGCTGCAAGCTTGGCTCGCCACTAAGGAGGCAATCATGCAGACCATTTTCGCTTATTTATTCATTCTGATCGGTGCCGGTTTGATCGGCTACGCCGGGAATTATCTCTGGCTGTGGTACCGCAAATCTCAGCTCAAATCGATCGGCGGAGAAATCGATCCGGCGGAATTTGAGGCGAACATGCGCAAAACGCAGATCATCGATCTTCGCGAGCGTAAAGACTTTGACGCTGGCCACATTTTAGGCGCGCGCAACATGCCTTATTCCGTGATCAAAGAGCGGATGACTGAGTTGCGCCCGGATTTGCCGGTGTATCTATACGATGCCGCCGGTGAGCTGTCGGTGCGTGCCGCAACGCGGCTGAAGAAGGCCGGTTTCACCGATGTGCACTGGCTGAAAAAAGGTTATCAAAACTGGTCTGGCAAGACCAAGAAAAAGAAATACGCCAACTAGGCCACTAAAAAACCCGCCAAGTGGCGGGTTTTTGTATGCGGCTGACCAAACTAGCCCATGTGTGCAGCGTGACGCTTGCGGTTAGCTTTGGCCCGGTTTTCGTTGATTTCTTCGACTTTGGTTTCGACAGGCTCGATGTAGCTCTTCTTAAATGCTAAGACACTGCCGGCAACGGCGGACACAGTCATGATCGTACCGAAAAAGAAACCTTTAGCAAATTTATGTTTCATAGATATCCCTCCAGTGATTCGTTTTTGTCTTGCTGACCTTATTATACTAAGAAAATCCGATACATGCCACTGAGGGCTATCGGAAGAAGGGGAGACGTTGAAGATGCAACCCAAGCTATTAATGATCGGCGGCCCGACCGCGGTTGGAAAAACAGACTTATCCCTTCGTCTGGCCAAAGCCTTCGATGGCGAGATCGTCAATGCAGATGCCTATCAAGTCTATCGTGGGATGGATATTGGTACGGCCAAAGCAACGCCTGAAGAGCGCGCAGGGATCCCCCATCACCTCTTGGATATCATCGCGCCGAACACACCGTTTTCTGTTGCGCAGTTCAAACGTCGTGCTGAAGCGGCGATCCAAGACATCACAAACCGCCAGAAGCTGCCGATCATCGTCGGTGGCACCGGCTTTTACATGAATGCCTTGCGGCTGGGCTTGCCGCTAGGGGGAGAAGCGCCGCCTAGTCCGTATCGCCAGACGTTACACGATGCCTTGGCCGCAAACGGACCAGAGTGGTTGTGGCATCAGCTGGCAGACAAGGACCCGGCGGCCGCCGCGGCCATTCCCGTTGGCAACAGCCGGCGGGTGATTCGGGCGCTGGAGGTGATCCACGAAACAGGGCGGTTATTTTCGCAGCAACCAGAACCAACGCCCCAATACGACACACTCGTCATTGGCCTCACCACCGAACGTTCTGTTTTGTACGCACGTATCAACGCGCGGGTGCAGTCAATGATCGCGGCCGGCTTGGTCGACGAGGTCAAGGACGTGGTTGCGATTGCCGGGCCGGATGCCCAGGCGCTTAAGGCGATCGGGTACAAAGAGTTGTTGCCTTATCTTGCGCATACTGCGTCGTTGGCAGATTGCGTCGCCGTCATTCAGCAGCACTCGCGCCAATACGCCAAGCGGCAGTTGACCTATTGGCGACATCAGATGCCGACCCACTGGTTTGATCTGATCGCCCACCCAGAGCAATATCAAGCAATACTCAGCCAGGTGACTGCCTGGCGCCAACAGGAGGAAATGTAAAATTGAGTTGGAAAGATGATTATGATCCAAAGCTCGTTGATGTCGTCGCCAAGGTAGACGCTAAGATTGCGCCGCGCCTGGCAGAAATCGATGAGCAGATCGTTGAAAACCAAGCAAAGGTGTTGAAAAGCTTCCAAGCCCACCACGTCGCCGAAAGCGATCTGTACGGCTCGACGGGTTATGGGCACAGCGACGAAGGCCGCGACAAACTCGAGGCGATCTACGCGGATGTGCTAGGCGGCGAAGACGCCTTAGTCCGGCCGCAGTTTGTTTCCGGCACCCATGCCATCGGTGTTGGGTTGCTGGGCCTGGTCCGGCCAGGAGATGAGATCTTATACATCACCGGCAAGCCATATGATACCTTACAAGAGGTGCTGGGCTTGGCCGGCAACGGTGTTGGATCACCAAAAGAATATGGCATCAACGTCGACTATGTGGATCTGCTGCCGAATGGTGAGGCTGATCTTCCTGCCATTCAAGCGCGCCTGCGGCCTGAAACTAAAGTCGTTGCGATCCAGCGCTCGCGCGGCTATGCGACAAGAGATTCGTTCACCGTTGCCAAAATCGCCGCGATGGTCAAGGCGGTCCGTGCGGTCATGCCAGACGTTTGGATCTTTGCTGACAACGCTTATGGTGAGTTCTCGGAAACGCAAGAGCCGTTACACGTCGGCGTCGACGTGATGGCAGGGAGCCTGTTCAAAAACGCCGGCGGTGGTTATGCCAAAACCGGTGGCTATATCGTTGGCCGCCAAGACTTGATCGAACGCATCAGCTATCGCTTTACTGTGCCTGGTTTAGGCGGTGCAGAAGGGGCGACCGTCGGCGCGTTACGCGACATGTATCAAGGGTTCTTCGTGTCGCCGCAAACCACCGGCAACGCGATCAAGGGCTCGATTTTCGAAGCCGCGTTGCTTGAAGAACTCGGCTTGACGGTTAGTCCGAAGTGGGATGCACCGCGAACCGATCTGATCCAGACGGTGAACTTCGGCAACCCAGACGACATGATCCGCTTCGCCGCGGCGGTGCAGGCCAATTCACCGGTCGATTCGTTCGTGACGCCGATTCCAGAAAAGATGGCAGGTTATGAAGATGAGGTCATCATGGCCGGCGGGTCGTTTGTCGCCGGGTCGACGACCGAATTTTCCGGTGACGGCCCGCTACGCCCACCTTACACGCTATACATGCAAGGTGGCCTGACGTATGCGCATGTCAAGATTGCCATCATCGGGGCGGCGCAGGCAACTTTTTTTAACAAGCAAACGAAGTAATGTTCGGCTTTTCGTTGTGACCCCGGATGGTTTATCATCCGGGGTTTTGTGATATAACGGTGAGAGTATCATGGGTGAATAATTGGTCAATTATGGCAATAGATTTGAGATAGTCCCGATAATCAAGGAAAATTCGGTCTAATCCAGGTAAAATTTTCACATTTTTTCGGATAGATGTCAATTATCCTGACATCTGCCATTGACGCCGGCCGGTCTAGTTGCTAGTATAAACCCTGTTATCGGAAGGAGGCCTTGTTGATGCCAGATATCGGCGATTTAAGAACACGGTGTGTCCTGCCCATTGGTACAGTGATTCAGTTGACTGATCTTACCGCGCGTCAGATTCGGTATTATGAGGCTCAGGATCTCGTTCATCCCGAACGTACGCCGGGCAACCATCGGATGTATTCGCTTAATCATATCGACACGTTGTTAGAAATCAAAAGCCAGTTGGCAGATGGTTTCACGTTGGCCGATATCAAGCAGCTGATGCATCCGCGGCATCGTGAAGCAAATAGCGATGAGGAAGTCCGCCAGATGTTGCGTGATGAGTTGATGAATCAGAGCCGCCTGAATCCAGGCGGCCATATCCGACAGGGATTTGGCTTTCGGCCGTAACAACAACTAAAAAGGAGTCCAACAAGAATGGCAAAGAAGACGATCACAGCCGACGAAATTCGGCAAAGTGTTAAAGAAGAAAATGTAAAGTTTCTCCGATTGATGTTCACTGACGTCAATGGGATCATCAAGAACGTCGAGGTGCCGATTTCTCAACTTGAAAAGGTACTGACTAACAAGATTGCGTTCGATGGCTCGTCCATCGATGGCTTTGTTCGGATTGAAGAAAGCGACATGCGCCTTTACCCAGACTTCAACACGTGGTTGTTGTTCCCATGGGGTAACGAACACGGCAAAGTCGCACGGCTGATCTGCTCCGTGCACAAGTCTGACGGGACGCCTTTTGCCGGCGACCCACGCAACAACTTGATCCGCGTGGTCGACAAGATGAAGAAGGCTGGCTTCTCTGCTTTCAACATCGGTCCCGAACCCGAATTCTTCTTGTTCAAACTCGATGAAAATGGCCAGCCAACGACGCACTTGAACGATAAGGGCTCCTACTTCGACTTCGCGCCACTGGATCTTGGCGAAAACTGCCGGCGTGACATCGTGCTTGAACTGGAACAAATGGGCTTTGAAGTGGAAGCTTCTCACCACGAAGTCGCACCTGGACAACACGAAATCGACTTCAAATACACTGATGCCTTGGATGCTGCCGATAGCATCCAGACCTTCAAGCTGGTTGTGAAGTCCATCGCCCGCAAGCATGGTCTGTACGCGACCTTCATGCCAAAGCCACTGCAAGGCATCAACGGCAGTGGGATGCACATCAACATGTCCTTGTTCGCAGACGACAAGACCAATGTCTTCTACGACGAAGCCGGCGAAGATCAACTCAGCATGACGGCTAAGCATTTCTTGGCTGGTTTACTGGAACACGCTCGTGGCTTGACCGCCATCAACAACCCAACGGTCAACTCCTACAAGCGTCTGGTCCCAGGCTTTGAAGCACCTGTTTACATTGCTTGGTCTGGTACCAACCGTAGCCCGTTGATCCGTGTGCCACAATCTCGCGGTTTGTCGACACGGCTGGAATTGCGTTCTGTTGACCCGACTGCTAACCCATACTTAGCGATCGCTGCCATCTTGGAAGCAGGGCTTGACGGGATTGGCAACGCCTTGACGCCTGAAGATGCGATCGATCGCAACATCTACCGTATGCAAGACGACGAGCGTAAAGCCAACCATATCCAAGATCTGCCATCGACCTTGCACAATGCTTTGAAGGCCTTGGCCGCAGATCCGATCGTCAAGGGCGCTTTAGGTGACCATTTGTATCAATCTTTCAAGGACTCCAAAGACCTCGAATGGGCAGCCTATCGTCAGTCTGTTTCCGAATGGGAACGTGATCAATACCTCGAATTATACTAATTCGAACACGAAGCTCTCGCTTACGCGGGAGCTTTTTTGATGCACACGGTGACGGTAAAGACTTTGCAATTTGCGAACGAAAAATCGTCGCGTTCCCGGGAAAATGGCATCCGACAAATTTTTCATTTGGTGCAAGCAAGCGGTGGATCGGCCAGTTGCGAATATAATTTTCATCGCACCAGCATGTGTGGCAAAATTGATGCCGCAGATGACCGGTCAAGTTTGGGGAGACGAGCGTGCCTTCTCAACAAAATGGCGCTGGCGCCAAACTGGACGAGAGGCTTGTGCGCTACGGCGAATCTCTCGTCAATAACAAATAAGGACCCAAGCTCAGCTTGGGTCCTTATTAGCGTTGTTACGCATCAGTTTCTGCCGGATGGCTTGGTAGCATCAATGTCGACGACGCGAGATCGAGGTGGTAGTTAACGACATCGACTGGCCGGATGGTTTGCGCCATGTCGGCGCCGTGGATGATCAAGCCGAGTTGCCGGCCGGCCGGTAGCAGGTAGTGCGTCGGTTGCAGGTCAAGATCGACGGCGAAAGGCTTGCCTGGAGTGATTTGTTGAACCTCGTAAGCGTTGTGGGGGTTTTGCAGATTTAAGTGGCCATAGCTGATCAGCTTGCTGGCTGTCGGTTTGTCGGCCTGCGTGAATTCGCGGATGTCGACGTGTTTGCCGTCATAGGCGAATTGGTAGGTCCCGCGGTCGACGATGGTCGCTACCGGATTGAAGCGCTTGGCTTCTCCCAGGTCGATCAGTCGCACGCTGAGGATTGCGGTGGGGGCATCGATCCACAGCTTAAGGTGTAGATGCGGCGTGCCTTCGATCACCATTGGTTCGGTTTGTGCGGCCGCGGTCAACCACAACCGACTGGCTTGATACGCGCTTTGAGGTTGAATGATCGCCTTTTCAAAACTGGCCGAGGTATCGCCGACGCGGTTGAACGTCGCGGTGCTGTCGTCGGCAAAGCTTGCGCGATTTGACGTGAAGTCTTTGGCGAGGTTGAAGGCACGCGTGACGCTGCCCTGGCCAAAATCGTCTGCGGTGTGCCACACTTCCGGGGTGATGTTGTCTTGAATGGTAACGTTGGGGAGTTGGTCATCGGCGCCGTTGTCAACGTCCAGGAGCTTGGCACTGAGCCAGAGATTCATCATGTCGGTGAAATCGAGTGAACGAATGTCGTTGAGGTAGACGTGTTGGCCTTGATGCAAAAAGAGTTTCTTGTGGATCGGCAGATCGCGCAAGCCTTCCCAGAAGCGGATAACATTGGCGGGTTTGACGTTGGTGTCGTTGAGGCCATGAACACAAACGACGTCGCAGCGGATATTTTTGATCTGGTTGCGATAGTTGCGTTCATCCCACCATGCGTTATAGTCGCCGGTTGTCCGATCTTGGGCGGCAGAGATCGCCGCAAGTGATCGTTCCCACTGGGAGTTGATGCTCAGCATGTCGCCGGCTTGTTGGAGTCGAGAAAAGGTATCAACGGCCAACACGTCGGCGTCTTCGCCTTGGAACCCACCGGGGGCGACCACTAACCCGTTTTCGCGGTAGTAATCGTACCAACTTGAGATGGCCGATTCGCTGATCACCGTTTTGAGACCTTCGACGCCACTGGTCGCCGCCGCGATGGCGAGGGTGCCAAGGTAAGACTTGCCGGTCATCGCGATTTTGTGGTTACACCACCACGCATCGATTGTCGTGGTGCGGGTGCGGTCGGTGAAAGCACGTCTGGATCCGGCTAGCCACTCGATCACCGCGGTGGCACTAGCGGTTTCGCTTCGCCCGCCGATGCTTCTGAGTCCATCTGAACCTTGCGTGCCAACGCCGCCAGAGTAGACGGTGGCGAATCCACGCGGTAAAAAGTAGTCGTTCAACGAATAGATGCCGTGTTCAGCACCGTAAACCGTAGCGGTATGGGTTGTCGCCTGCGCTTGAGGCTTGGGTAAGCTGACAGATGCTTGCGGCTGAAACGTGACTTCTTGGCGGGAATGCGAGGTGGTTTTTACCGCCAGATGTGATTCGGGCACATGCGTCGCGGCTTCGACTTGCGCGTCGTTAGTGCCGTGAAAATAAGGGTTGGCCGTGAACAGTGCTGGCATCTTAACGCCATTGGCGGTGGCTTGGGGGCGGAAAATGGTCGTTTCAAGCAGGTCGCGTTGGCCGTCGTGGTCGGTATCGAGGTCTGACTCGACCCACACCACCTCACGGATCAACTGCCGTGCGTCAAACACTGGCAGACTTTTACCGTTGAAGAAGCGATATTGTTCCGGAAGATCTTTGAGTAGGCCGCGGTTGGCGAGGTCATCGAGATAGTTGACCAGATTCGGCGTACGCGTGGTCAATAGCAGGTACAACGCCTCAAGCCATTCTTGGCTTGTGTGCAGATCATGGTCGATCACCGGCAACTTGGCGGCGCGCATCTGGGTGACTGCGTCTGTTAGCGTGGCTAGTTCAGGCTGGAAGCCGAGCAACTGTAGCGCAACGGCATAAAAAGCCGTTTGCGTCATCTGCGTCGGGGCCGTCGCAAGCCAATCGGCCAGGGTTTGATGCTGATCGACCGCAATCATTGCCAGTGTTTGGGCAACGGCGGCTTGGGTCGACGCCTCTGGGAAAAGGTGCGCGTAATTGGTCCGTACAACCTTGGCGAAGTCGCCGGTCGTGGTGAAGCCGAGGCTGGCCAGTTCTTCAAGCTGCGTGTCAGGCGTGACGGTGATGCGTCCATATTGGTTTAATTGCATATTGATCCCTCGTTTCGTGTAAAAGGCTACCTTCAGTGTAGCCATCTCGATCAAGCGGGGCAAGGATTCCAATTGACAGCCGAGTTGGCCTTTCCTATAATGAGTAAGTTAGTTATGCGTCAGTAGCTCAGTCGGATAGAGCAATGGTCTTCTAAACCATCGGTCGCGGGTTCGAATCTCGCCTGACGCATCATTGCCATTAATAAGCTATACGACGAAGGGAGGTTCAGCTACTACCATGAAGCATAAACTTGATTTCACCTTGCAAGATGATAGTCACAAGCCATCAAAGGCTGAGGAAGCAGAACTTCAGCGGCGTATTGCTGAGCGTGAGGCCCAACATCCGGAAATCAAGCGGATGGAAGAACGTGTGGCAAAGGAACTGCTATGAAATAGCACTCGCCATCAGGTGGGTGTTTTCTTTTACCCAAAATCATGAGCATTCGCCTAACAGCGGGCGTTTTTTCTATGCCCAAAATATCGCCTGTGATGGCATACAACTCACCGTCGCTGTGGCGCGCACAGCACAAATCCTTGAGTGCGGTCATCCCTCGTTACAAATTACGAGAGAGGTGTATCACATGAAACGTGAAGATTTGCAAAAGCTTGAGTTGATCGACGAACAGATCGACAAGGTCATGAAATTGCATGGCGTCGATATCCAAGAAGAACAAAAGGCCAAAGAGGCTTTGGAAATCTTAACCACAGAGCATTATGGGTTCAAAGAGCAGATCGCGCAGCGCGATAAGGACCTCAAGGCAATCAAGAAGAGTGCAGCGGATAGCGAAGAGCTGACCACTAAGCTCAACGACTTACAGTCCAAATACGACACCGACGCTGCAACCCTCAACCAGCAGTTGGAATCGACCAAGCTTAATGCGGCGTTGACAGCTGGCCTTGCTGGGTCTGGTGCTCGTGACATTGCCGACATTCAACGGTTTTTGAAGTCTGACGAGCTGAAGCTTGGGGTGCAGGCAACGTCAATCTCTATGCGCCGGTCCAGATCGAGCTTTGCAACTTCACTGACAAGGCGCGTGCGCTCAAGGCCTACTCCAATTACATTGAGCTCATCACTGAGATGCGCAAAAAGTACAACATCCCGGCGACGCTCGATGATGGCAACCGCACGGCTGGGGTCAAGACCCACAACTGGTGCAGTCGAAACTACGGCGGATCAGATTACGTGGATCCAATCGGTTACCTGGCAAGCCTTGGCATTTCGCAAGCGCAGTTCGCCGCTGACATCAAGCCCAGCAAGGCTAGCGCTAAGGTGACGACCAGCTCCAAGCCAGCCACTCAGTCCGTTGCCAAGTCTGCATCAAAGTCGTCCGGTCTGCCGGCAGGTGCCACTGCTGAATCTGGTACCTTCGTCAATGGGGACACCAAAATCATGAACCGGGTGGGCAAGCCATCCACGTCTGCACAAGAAGGCGGGTATCTGCCAGCTGGCGCGTCGTGGAAGTACGACGGCTTTATCAAGACTGGTGGCTACACGTGGATCACCCATGTCTATCAAGGGCAGCGGATCTATCTGCCAGTGCGGCAATGGAACGGTAATAGCTCGACCCCTTGGGGAACATTTAAATAGCATCATTCTAACCTGGTCGATTTCGACCAGGTTAGAATTGCCTCACTCTGCTAACGCAGCGTGGGGCTTTTTTATTTTACAATTCAATACAAAATAGTGTTGTAATTGCATACACTATAGTGTCCAAGGAGGTGATAAGAGATGTTGAAAAAGGGCAACAAAAGAAGCCCAAAGGACTGAGCAACAACACCACGTTGCCATTGGTAGCACTCATCACAGCACTTGGACCAATAGCCAACACATTCATCAAGTGGTTGCTTCGTCGATAGGACTTCTGGGGTAAGGGCTAAGGGGCCCTTACTCATAGTGTATCATCGCCCAGGCATCTCGTCATCATGAACAAGAAAACACAACGACGTGTCCTCTAAGTTGCCAAGTCACTCAAAAAGACACCGAGTACAGTGCTCGATGAGATGATTGTGCTTGAAGAAAAATAGCCCCTGACGCGATCGACGCCAGAGGCTACTTTTGTGGGCGGATTTTTTGGAGTGCCACGTCACCAGAAAAAAGGTAAGGTGATGAGTGAGGGTGTGGGGTGGCACCTCGATTTATTTTACCCAGGAATTTGGGCAGATAGGACTTAAGGCTGATGGTATTTATGTTGCCGTGTGTTAACATAATGTCTGATGTTAATTGACTAAACAATGTTGATAACACTTGACGAGCTTACTATTATATAGTATTATAATGACATCGCTACCCAAAGACCATTCACGTGTTATCGAATGGAGGTAATATTTATGACTTATCGAATTCAACTCGATATGACCACACAACAGTTCATCGCAATCGATACCAAAAACCAGAAGCATACTGGTGTTGGCCGGACGATCGAACAGGCTGTGGCACAATTAAAAGCTTAAACCAAATGACGCGTCGGACACTTGTCTGGCGCGTTTTTGTGGGTTACACTTAAGTTCCTTGGCAGGGGCAGGCGCGAGAACTTTTCGCGCCTTTTTCTATGAAAAAAGCCGCTAACTTAGCGGCGATGGGCAGACTTGCTACTACGAAGCCAAGCGCGGAAGCCAAAAAGGCCGCCGACGATGAGTAGCATCCATAATATGTAGAGAATCAAGAAGACGCTGGTCCAGCTGAACAAGGCCCCAGCAATGATAGCCAAGACAATACCAACCACGACGCCACAGACAATGTTTAACGGCGTCGGGATCCGGGCGATGATCGTGATCAATAGCCCGCCGGTGATCAGAAAGATTAAGATATCGATGAGTGCAATGAGCATGAGACACCTCCTCATGATGATAGTATACCGGTGAACTTAAGACTGGACAAGCACTGTCAAGAAGTTTTTCTTGTCGTGCTTGCACGCAAGGGGGATTTTTGATACAATCAGAGCGTTGTATTTGTCACCCCTCATCTGCAACCGCACAATGTCAGGTATCCAAGCATAGCACCTGACTTGGCGAGTCATCAGGGGAATCGCCTTAGGGCATACAGGAGGTGCACAAGATGTACGCAATTATCAAGACTGGCGGTAAGCAATATAAAGCTGAAGTCGGTGAAGCACTTTACGTCGAGAAACTCGATGCAGAACAAGGTGCGACCGTTACCTTTGACCAAGTAATTTTGGTTGCAGGTGAAGGCGACGCCAAGATCGGCACACCAACGATCGACGGCGCTACCGTTACCGGTAAGGTTGAGAAGCAAGGCCGTGAAAAAAAGGTTGTTACCTATAAATACAAGCCTAAGAAGCATTCTCACCAGAAGAAGGGTCACCGCCAACCTTACACCAAGGTTGTCATCGACGCGATCAACGCCTAAGAGGCCAACTCATGATCAAAGCACGCTTCACGCGCGATGCGCGGGGTAACATCAAACAATTTGCGATGACTGGTCACGCCGATTCCGGCGCGTATGGCCAAGATATTGTTTGTGCGGCGGTTTCCGCCGTATCGATCGGTGCGGTCAACGGGATCGAGGCCTTAGCCGGCTTTGAACCGACTGTCGACGCTGATGAGGTCAACGGTGGCCACATGGTAGTCACCGTTGAACAGGAATTGACGGGTGAACAGAGTCATATTGCCCAGATTTTGCTTGAAAACCTGATGTTGTCCATGCAGAGCATCGCCGAATCGTATGGCGATTATGTTCAGATCGAAACTTCTAATCAATCCTAACTCTACATTCGGAGGTGTAACTCATGTTAAAGATGAACTTGCAATTCTTCTCTCACCATAAGGGGGGCGGCTCGACTTCCAACGGCCGTAACTCCGCTGGTCGTCGTCTGGGCGCTAAGCGTGCCGATGGCCAAACCGTATTGGCTGGGAACATCTTGTACCGTCAACGCGGCACGAAGATCCATCCGGGTCTGAACGTCGGTATCGGCGGCGATGATACCCTTTTTGCTAAAGCTGATGGCGTCGTTAAATTCGAACGTCTTGGCCGCGACAAGAAGCAAGTATCCGTTTATCCAGCGGCACAAGCTGAATAATCAGAAACGCTCCGGCGACGGGGCGTTTTTTTGTCGGATGCCGCTAGCTGCTGGACGGCTACCAACGTTCCAGCAGTTGGTTGCACAGAATGGTGCGCGTTAAGTTTTTCCTATTCTGTGTTTTGTAAGCCCGCGCGTGTGGGGGTCAGGTGCCACACGCACCAAGCGATTGGGTAATATTGAAACTGTCTTGCCAAGCAATCTGTTGCTTGGTATTGGAGGTGTGCGTATCGAAGACTCGGTTTTGATCACAACAGACGATCCGATCGTCTTGACGTCACAAGCCCCGCCGACCCCAGAGGTCGTGCCGGTTTGACTTGCGCGCGAATCACCCGCTTGCTATAGTTAATCTAGTACGAGACAATAATGGAGGAAACACATGATTTCTGTTAACGATTTTAAGAACGGTTTGACCATTGAAGTCGATGGTAACCTGTGGCGTATCGTGGAATTCCAACACGTTAAGCCTGGTAAAGGTTCCGCCTTCGTGCGGTCGACCCTGAAGAACTTGCGTACCGGTGCGGTTCAAGAAATGACGTTCCGCTCAACTGAAAAAGTTGAAAAGGCGCAAATCGACACCAAAACCATGCAATATTTATATGCTGATGGCGACTCGTACGTCTTCATGGATATGGAAACCTACGAGCAATTGAGCTTGCCAGGCGACGAGATCCGTGAACAGCTGAAGTATATGAAGGAAAACATGGAAGTCAAGATCATCATGCACGGTGCCGAAACCCTTGGTGTTGAAGTGCCAAATACGGTGGATCTTGAGGTCAAAGCAACCGAACCCGGCATCCGTGGGAACACTTCTTCAGGTGGTTCCAAGCCTGCAACCATGGAAACTGGCTTAGTGGTTCAGGTGCCGTTCTTTGTTAACGAAGGTGATGTGTTGACCATCAACACGCAAGACGGTACGTACATTTCCCGAGCATAGATGTTGGGACAATAATTTCAAGGAGGCTGTCACATGGCTGAAGAATCGAATATCATCCTCGCCAACCGGACGGATGCAGAAGGATCGATCGAGATCGTTCCAGAAGTGTTAGAGGTGATTCTAGGAATCGCAGCGGGGCAAGTGGATGGGGTCTACCAGATGCGTGGCAGTCTAGCGTCCACAATCAACGCTTGGTTTGGCCGGGCTAATCACGGCAAAGGCGTTGAATTGACTGTCGATGGCGATAAGCTTGAAGCAGACGTGTATGTGTATTTGAATTATGGTGTCGCTGTGCCAAAGGTGGCGATGGCGATGCAAGAATCTTTGCGCGAGCAGTTGCTTTATATGACAGATTTGACGCTCGACACGGTCAATGTGCACGTGGTTGGTGTGGTGCCTGAAAAGGCCACTCAAGTCGACCCTAATGATCTGTTCAAAGACGACGATGATGACAATGAAACCGAGGAAGACGACTAACATGCTAGGCAGACACGAAAGCCGCGAAGCAGCCTTCAAGGCGTTATTCGCATTAAACGCAAATCCTGAAGCCGAACGCGAGGCCGTCTATGCAGATGTGCTTCCAGAAGGTGAAGCCGTTCCTGCCTACATGGTCGAATTGGTTGACGGTGTCTTGGCGCATCAAGAGGCACTGGATACGACCATCGCCGGTAAGCTCAAAACAGGCTGGCGCATTGAACGGTTGACGAAAACAGATTTGATCTTGTTGCGACTCGGATTGTATGAATTGCAATATGAAGAGATCGCAGACAAGGTCGCCATCGATGAAGCCATCGAATTGGCGAAGAAGTACAACGATGATGCGTCGGCCAAGTTTATCAATGGGATCTTGGCGCACTTCGTTACCAATGATCAGCAATGATCGTGAAGCCGGGACGCTAACGCGTCGCCGGCTTTTCGTATTTTTGCCCGAAACACTAGATTTTTCATAACGACTAATAGCATAATTAATGGCATGGGTTTACCCCTTTCGGAGGAGATTAAATTGACGATCGTACTTGATGGCAAGAAAACTGCCGATGCACTGATGACCGATTTACAAGCAACCGTGAGTGACCTAGAAGCACAAGGGGTGACACCAGGCCTAGCCGTGATTTTGGTCGGCGAAGATCCTGCCAGCGCGATTTATGTGCGCAACAAGCATCGCCGCGCCAAAGCGTTGGGAATCCGCTCGATTCAGATCACTTTGCCAAAAACCGCCAGCCAAGAAGAAGTCTTGGCGGCGATCGCCAAACTGAATGCAGATCCGACCATCGATGGGATCTTGGTGCAGCTGCCGCTGCCTGAGGGCATCGACGAGCAGGCAGTGATTGCGGCAATTTCGCCAGATAAAGATGTCGACGGGTTTCATCCCGTCAACGTCGGCAAGCTTTGGAACAACATGCCATCGGTGGTCGCATCGACGCCGTATGGTATCATGGCACTATTGAAGCATTATGATATCGATGTTACCGGAATGAACGCAGTGATTATCGGGCGTTCTAACATCGTTGGTCGGCCGATGGCGGCATTGCTGTTGAATCACCATGCGACCGTGACGATCGCGCACAGCCGCACCAAGGATTTGGCGGCAACTGCGCGTAACGCTGATTTGTTGGTCGTGGCGACCGGACGTGCGGAAATGGTGACTGCGGCGATGGTCAAACCAGGGGCTATCGTGATCGATGTTGGGATGGACCGCAACGCCGCAGGTAAGCTGGTCGGGGATGTCGATTATGCCAGCGTGGCGCCGATCGCCGGTGCGATCACCCCAGTGCCTGGCGGTGTCGGCCCGATGACGATCGCCAGCTTGATGTTACAAACAGTTGAATTAGCAAAGAGGCGAGTACATGCCAACGCATGATTATCTCAGTGTGACGACGCTGACGGCGTATCTCAAACGTAAATTTGATCAAGATCCTTATCTCGGTCGGGTGTATTTGACCGGTGAGCTGTCGAATTTTCGATTGCGACCGGGCCACCAATATTTTTCTCTAAAAGATGACCACGCCAAGATCAGTGCGGTCATGTTCAAGACTGCGTTTGCCAAGTTGAAGTTCCAGCCCGAAGAAGGGATGAAGGTGATGGTTGTCGGCCGCGTGACGATGTACGCGGCTTCCGGCCAATATCAAATCGTCATCGAGCACATGGAACCAGACGGCGTCGGCCAGTTCTATCAAGCCTATGAGCAGTTACGCAAGAAGCTTGATCAAGAAGGTTTGTTTGCCAAAAACCAGCGGCCGCTGCGGCAGTTTCCGAAGCGGGTCGCGGTGATTACCAGTCCCAGTGGCGCGGTGATCCAAGACATCCGCACGACGGTGGCGCGGCGTTATCCCGTGTTGCAACTGGTGCTTTTCCCCGCCCTTGTGCAAGGCGATGCTGCCGCAGATTCGCTGGTGAAGCAGTTGCGACGGGTCGAAGCAATGGGGGACTTCGATGCCCTCATCATCGGCCGCGGCGGTGGGTCGATCGAAGACTTATGGCCGTTCAACGAAGAAGTCGTCGCCCGGGCGTTGGCTGAGATGTCAATGCCGGTGGTCAGCTCTGTCGGCCATGAAACCGATACGACGATTGTCGACTTTGTCGCCGACCGGCGCGCGGCGACACCGACGGCTGCTGCTGAGTTGGTGACGCCGGTCACGCTGGTGGATGCGCTCAACGGCATTGCCCAATATCGCCAGCGCGCGACTGCGGCGATGCAAAACCGCCTGGCGACGGCGCGCCAGCGTGTCGAACGGGTCAGCAACAGCGTCGTGTTGACCCAGCCCAGCCGGTTGTATGACCAATACGCCCAGACTGTCGATCAATTGCACAACCGACTGGAGCAGGCAATCACGACGAAGCTGGCGGATTGGCGGCATCGCTTGTCACTCTGTCAGCTGTCGTTGTCACCGCGGGGCTTGCAACAGCGCGTCAGTGCAGATCGCCACACGGTCGTCACCGACCAAGAGCGGCTGAACAACGCGATGGCCACGTTAGTCGCCCAGCGGCGCGCTCGCGTGCAAACCGCAGAAGGGGCGCTTGATCACCTCAGCCCGTTGAAGATCCTCGGACGAGGCTACACATATGTGACTGACGATGCGGGAAAGATGTTGAAGCAAAAAGCCGATTATCATCCCGCAATGGCGGCAACAATTCACACGGTCGATGGCGAAGTGCCGGTTGTGGTACAGCCAGAAAGGAAGTAAACGATGGCGGAACCAACTTTTGAAGAAAATCTCGCGCACTTAGAAAAAATCGTGGCGCAACTGGAACAAGGGGATGTCCCTTTGGAACAGGCCCTCGCGCAGTTTAAAACTGGCGTGCAGCTGAGTCAGAAACTCGAGAAGACGCTCAAAGAAGCCGAACAGGCAGTGACTTTGGAAGTCACCGACGACGGTGAGACTAAGCGCTTGGACACGAAAACCGATGCTTAACGCTAGGACGCAAGCCTTCGTCGCGCCTGTGATGGCGACAATCGAAGCCCATCTTAAGACGATCACGACCGCACCGCTTCAAGAGGCAATGCGGTATTCGCTAGAAGCAGGCGGCAAGCGCCTACGCCCGCTGCTGTTGTTGGCGGTCGTCGACAGCTATCAAGGCGACGTCGCCGCGGCCTTGCCGGCGGCCGCGGCGCTGGAGTGTTTGCACACTTATTCGTTGATCCACGACGACTTACCAGCGATGGATAACGACGATCTGCGGCGCGGTAAGCCGACCAACCACAAGCGCTTTGGTGAGGCCTTGGCGATCCTTGCAGGTGATGCCTTGCAGGCGTCTGCCTTCACGCTGTTAGGCCAGACGGCAACCACGCCGGCACAACTGGCGGAATGTCTGCGGTTGTTTGCTCAGGCGGTCGGGGCCCAAGGCATGGTCGGCGGGCAGGTGTTGGATATTGAAGGCGAACAGCAACACCTCGATCTGCCAGCACTGCGGCATCTGCATGCGTTGAAGACTGGGGCTTTGATCGAGGCTGCGGTCAATCTCGGGGCCGTGTTGGCGGCGGTACCGGCGGCTGATCAAAAGGCCTTGGCGCAGTTTGCCTCGGCGTTTGGAATCGCGTTTCAGATTCAAGATGATATCAACGATGTGACAAAAACAAGCGCGGAGTTAGGGAAAACCGCCAACAAAGATGTTGCGGAACACAAGAACACCTATCCGGAACTGTTGGGTCTGGCCGGTGCGCAAACCGCACTGGCTGAACAAGTGGCCACAGCCCGGACCGCGCTGATGTCGTTGTCGCGGCCGGTACCACAGCTGGTGGCGTTTTTAACCTATTTCGGGTAATTCAGGAGGATGCATGAGTAAAGAGCGAGTCGATGTCTTATTGGTCGAGCAGGGGTTGTTTCTTTCCCGGGAGCAGGCCAAGCGCGCGGTGATGGCCGGCGAAGTGTATGATCAAAACAACGAGCGGTTGGATAAGCCCGGCGTCAAGATCGCAGACGATAGCGTCTTGCATGTCAAAGGCAAAAAGATGCCGTATGTTTCCCGCGGTGGGTTGAAGCTCGCCAAGGCACTGGATGTGTTCGGGATCGATCTGGCCGGTAAGACCGTTTTGGACATCGGGGCATCGACCGGTGGCTTTACCGACGTTGCGTTGCAGGCCGGCGCGAAGATGAGTTACGCCTTAGACGTCGGCTATAACCAGCTCGCCTGGAAGTTGCGCGAAGACCCCCGGGTGGACGTGATGGAGCGGGTGAACTTCCGGTACAGCAAACCCGAAGACTTCACCAAAGGGCCGGTTGAATTTGCGATGACCGATGTCTCTTTCATCTCCTTGAAGCTGATCTTGCCGCCGCTGAAGGCGATTTTGATCCCTGAAGGTCACGCGGTCGCCTTGATCAAGCCCCAGTTTGAAGCCGGACCGGCGAACGTGGGCAAAAAAGGGATCGTCCGCGATCCTGCGGTGCACAAGGCGGTGTTGACCATGATCGTTGAGTTCGCCTTGGCACACGGCTACAACGTTCTCGGCCTCGACTTTTCCCCAATCAAAGGTGGCGAAGGTAACATCGAGTTTTTGATCCACCTTCAAAACGGCGGTGAAACCGGCATTAAAGCGCCGAACGTCGATGTCGATACGACGCTCGCGGCCGCATACGCAGAATTAAAGCCTAAACATTAACCTGACACCCCTGCCGTTGTGCAGGGGTGTTGGCGTCTGGATCGTTAATAACCCTGTGAATAACTATGCATAAGCTAGCCAAACATTTGTTTTTGCGTTAAGCTTAAGTGAGCATCACCTCGCCACTCAACGGTGAGCGCAAATTCGTTAAGCAGGTGACATTATGCAAAAAAATGAACGTCAGGCGTATATCCGCCAGTTGATCAAAGAACAGATTATTGAACGTCAAAGTGACTTTGTGACGGCACTGGAAGCGCGTGGGGTGCCGGTGACGCAGGCGACGATTTCACGCGATATCAAAGACATGCAGCTCGTGAAGGTACCGACTGCTGATGGGCGCTATCGCTATAGCATGCCGCTGGAAAAACAACTTTCACCGTTGGATAAGCTGCAGCGGACCTTGGCGGCAGCCTATCGTAGTGGTGATCAGATGGATCAATTCATTCATCTCGAGATGAATCCTGGAACTGCACCGGCGGTCGCGACGCTGATCGATCAGCTCGGCGATCGGCGGATCTTTGCTTCGATCCCCGGCGACGCGGCAATCTTGATCGTTTGTCGCGGAACGGCGCAGGCCAAAGAAGTGCTTGAGATGATTGAAGCCATGGTGGGGTAGCCAATGTTACAAGAACTTGTGATCCATGATTTTGCTATCATTGAGCATCTGGAACTCAGCTTTGACACCGGGATGACGGCCTTGACCGGGGAAACCGGCGCCGGCAAGTCGATCATCATCGATGCCGTCAGCTTGCTGGCAGGCGGTCGCGGAAGCGCGGATTTTGTGCGCACCGGCACGGCTAAAGCTGAGCTACAAGGCCTGTTTGACGCGACCAGCAACCCGAAAACTGAAGCGGTGTTGGCCAAGTACGACCTGACCAGCGACGATGACGCCGTGTTGTTGCAGCGAGATATCTATGCCAGTGGTCGCAACTTGTGTCGGGTGAACGGGCACCTGGTGAACACTGCCACGCTACGCGAAGTCGGTGAGACGTTGGTCGACATTCATGGCCAAAATGAGCATCAACAACTCATCCATCCCGAGTCCCACCTAGGCCTCTTAGATCAGTTCGGAGCGGCGACGATCGCCCCATTGCGTGCAGATTACGCAGCGACTTACGCGGCTTACCAACAGGCGGCCAGTGCGTTGAAAAAGAAGCAGACCAACGAGCAAGAATGGGCCCAACGGCTGGATATGTTGCAGTTTCAGGTGCAAGAGATCCAAGCCGCCGATCTGCATGCCGGTGAAGAAGATGAACTGATGGCCGAGCGGGATCGACTCGCCAATTTTCAGAAGATCTCTGAGGCGTTGAACGCCAGCGCCGCGGTGTTAGGCGACGAAGACGTCAACCCCTTGGATCAAGTCGCAGAAGCAATGCGCAACATGCAAGACATCGCCGATCTCGATGACGCCTTTGCCGGTATCGCCAGCGAGCTGGAGTCAGCCTATTACAGTCTGCAAGACGTGCAAGGCGATCTGGCGCGTCAAGTCGATGATCTATCATGGGATGAAGGCCGCTTGGATGCGGTCGAAAAACGCCTCGAGCTGTTTTTGCAGTTGGAACGCAAGTATGGCGATTCGCTGGACGCTGTGATTGCGTATGGTAAGCAAGCCGCTAAAGAGCTTGCTTCGATGCAAGCAACCGAGGCCGACGCTTCTGGGCTGGAGAATCGCGTCGCGACGCTGCATGAGCAGTTGCTAACGATCGGCGGCAAGCTCACCCAAGCGCGCAAGCAGGCGGCAGGCGAGCTGGTCGAAGCGATCCATCAACAGCTGGCGGCGTTATATATGGCCAAAACGGTTTTTTCGGTGCAGTTCTCACCAGCACACACCCTGCGGCCAGATGGCGTGGATGTCGTCGAATTTTATATTCAAACCAATCCCGGCGAAGCCGCGAAACCATTGGCAAAAATCGCCAGCGGCGGTGAATTGTCACGGATCATGTTGGCGCTCAAGACAATTTTTGCCAAATCTGATGGCGTCACCAGCATTATCTTTGATGAAGTCGATATCGGTGTGTCCGGCCGGGTCGCCCAGGCGATCGCCAACAAGATCTCGGTGATCTCGCAGCGCTCACAGGTGCTGTGCATCACGCACTTGCCGCAAGTCGCAGCGATGAGCGATCATGAGTACCTGATTCAAAAAGACGTCGTTGGCGGCCGCACCAAAACCGTCGTGACGCCACTTGACCAGACGCAACGGGTCAGCGAAATTGCGCGGATGCTTGCCGGCGAAGAGGTCACGACGCTGGCCATCGAGCATGCGCGCGAACTGTTGGCGATGGCCGCCAAGACGCGCAAAGGGCTCAACACCGAGTCTTGAGACACAAATAAGCCGCCCAGATCATTGACCAAAATGATGTGGACGGCTTTGATTTATATCCTTAAGCTCAGACGCGCTTGAGGTAGGTGAGCTGATCGAGGCTGATGACCCGGTACAGATTACTCTGGTAGGCGGTCAACAGATAGCGGTCAGCATCTAAGCGCCGAGTGATTGTCCCGACCAAGGCGTTAGGCGTGTCTTTGAAGAAAACCGCGACGCGGTAATGGCGAGTCAGGCTTTGTTCAATGAACAGGCGGCGCTGGGAGACAGGCATGGTGAGCACCGGTGCTTCCAAGGCGAAGAATTGCCGATATGATGCAATGAGGTTTTGTTTGACGGCTGAGAAAGTCTGGGCTGTGTTTTCCATGATGAGTCCTCCCGAACACTTGTTTGATTTAACAAATTCATTATACGAACGTCTGTTCCAAATTGCAACCCCCAAAAAATAAGGCAGGTGATTGGATGACTTTGGCAGTGGTTTTTGGCGGCGGTGGGGCGCGTGGTGCATTTCAGGCCGGCGTCTGGGCGACTATCGCTAAGTATGTGAACCCGAGGTTTGTGATCGGCAGCTCCATCGGCGCGATCAATGGCTGGGCGACGACGCGTTTGACACCGGAAGCATTGGTCAGCTGGTGGCTGACACAAGCGCCAAGCGCCTTGCCGCCGTACCGGCTGGCGGGATTGCGGCCGGTTTTGACCGACCTGCTTGCCTTGCCCCAAACTGCCTCTTGGCCTGCGTTGGCCGTGTGCACGCCAGTCGGCCAGCGCTTGCCGCATGTCGTCACCTTGACGCCTGACAACGGTTTGGCGTGGCTTCTGGCCAGCAGCGCGTTGCCTGGCTGGTATGCGCCGCGGCGCATCGGGCAGCAGTGGTATGTGGATGGCGGGGTCAAAAACGACCTGCCAGTCGCGATCGCGCGCGAACTCGGGGCGACCAAAGTCATCGCCATCAGTGCAGCAGGCCTAGGTCCCAAGCCTGCAATTGGCGACGCCACAGTGATCTCGCCTTCTGAGAAGTTGACCAGCATGTTGGATTTTTCGCTGGTTAATCGGCGCGCATTGGTCGCTCAAGGTCGCCGCGCCGGAGTGGCTTGGTTGCGTCGTGAGCGTTTTGCCTAAGTAGCGGTTGAAATATCGGTGAAAAGAGTGCAGAATGGAAAATAACACTATAAGGATGAAAGAGGTTAAAGCATGCAGGAACGGGGAATGCTGATCGTATTGTCGGGCCCAAGCGGGGTTGGCAAGGGGACAGTTCGGCAAGCCATGCTCGCAGGGGATTATCGCGACTTCCAATATTCGGTTTCGATGACCACCCGCAAGATGCGGCCTGGCGAAGTTGACGGCGTTGATTATTACTTCCGGACAAAAGAAGAGTTCGAACACGAGATCGCCACAGGCGGGATGCTCGAATACGCCCAGTATGTCGGCAACTATTACGGTACACCGTTGAAGTATGTGAACCAGACGTTAGACTCAGGCCGCGATGTGTTGTTGGAAATCGAGGTCAAAGGGGCGATGCAGGTTCGTGAAAAGTGTCCAGACGGCGTGTTCATTTTCCTCACACCGCCTGATCTCAGCGAGCTGAAGCACCGGCTGACCGGTCGCGGCACAGACTCAGCCGAGGTGATCGAAAAGCGGATCACGCAAGCTGCTGACGAAATTCAGATGATGGAAAACTATGATTATGCCGTCGTCAATGATAAAGTAGACTTAGCTGTGCGCCGCATCGAGCGCATTATCGAAAGCGAACATCTGCGTGTACCGCGAGTGATCGATCGGTACAAGACGATGCTCGCCAATGCCTGAGTCAATCGCAATCAATCAAAGGAGCGTTAAGCATGATTATCTATCCATCAATCGATAAGTTGTTAGACAAGGTGCCTTCTCGTTATTCGCTGGCAGTCTTGGCCGCAAAGCGTGCGCATGAATTGGAAAGCAATGGCATTAAGACGCTGCCTTCCTACAAATCATATAAGACAGTTGGCCAAGCCCTTGAAGAAGTTGCCGCCGGTGATGTGATCATCGACCCTTCTTCCAAGCTCAAGGAACGCGAAGCCGAGAAACTCGACCACGAATAAACTGTTTCCAATGCCAAGCCGCAATAGTGGTTTGGCTTTTTTTGTGGCCGGGCAATCCGCTACCCGTTCTTTGCGCGCGCCCACGCCGGGTTCATCTTTGGTATAATGAAGGTTCGAAGGGAGTCGTTGAGATGACACAGCAAAAGATCGGGATATTTGTGACCGGTGGTATTGCCGCATACAAAATACCGCTACTGGTACGGCAGCTGGTGCGGGCGGGTCACGAGGTGCGTGTGGTGATGACGCCTGCCGCTAAGACGTTCGTGACGGCGCAGACATTGGAAACGGTATCTAAACACCCTGTGCTGACAGATGAAACCGAGTTTGCCCAGCCGGCACATGTGGCGCATGTTGAACTGGCGCACTGGCTGGATCTGGCGGTGGTGGTGCCGGCAACGGCCAATACGATCGCAAAGCTTGCCGTCGGGCTGGCGGACAATGTGGTCACGACCACGCTGTTGGCGTTCAACGGCCCGAAGCTGGTGGTGCCGGCGATGAACGATCAGATGTGGCTGAACGCCCAGACGCAAGCAAATGTTGCGCACTTGGTGGCCCAAGGTTTTCACGTCTTGCCGCCGGCGACAGGCTTTTTGGCAGAAGGCTATCAGGCGGTCGGGCGGTTGCCTGAACTCGACGTGATCGCGGCGTTCATCCGGTGTTTCCAGGCCACGCCGTTTCTTTCTGGCAAGCGCCTGGTGATTACCGCCGGAGGCACTAAGGAACGAATCGATCCTGTGCGGTACATCGGCAACGACTCGTCCGGGAAAATGGGCACGGCCTTGGCCAATGTCGCCGCGGCGGCGGGGGCGTCTGTGACGCTGGTCACCACCGCAACGCTGCCGACGCTTCCTCAAGTTCGCGTTCAGCAGGTGCAAACGGCGACGCAAATGCAAGCGGCGGTGTTTGACGCCTTTGACGATTGCGATGCCGTCATCATGGCCGCGGCGGTGGCAGACTATCGCGTCGCCACGCCGAGTGCGCACAAGCTTAAGAAGACCAGCACGACCAGCGGCTTGACGCTGGACATGGTCCAAAATCCCGACATCTTGGCGACTTTAGGGGCGAAGAAAACGCACCAGCTGGTGGTCGGGTTTGCGGCAGAGACCAACGATTTGTTGGCCAACGCCCAAAAGAAGTTGGCTAAGAAGCGTGCGGATCTGCTGGTCGCTAATGTGGTCGGTAACGGCCATGGCTTTAATCAAGAAACCAATGCGGTGTGGCTATTGCGGCCGGATCAACAACCAAAAGCGGTACCTGAAGCCAGCAAAGAAGACATCGCGACGGTGATCCTTACCGCGGTGCAGCAGATGATGGGGTGATGCGGTGCAAGTGGCAAAAGTAATCGTTGATGTCCCGACGATGCAAACAGATCGACCGTTTGACTACTTGGTGCCAGCGGCCTTAGAAGATACGATTCAACCGGGCATGCGTGTTTGGGTGCAATTCGGCAAAGGCGCGCGCAAAGTCATGGGCATGGTGGTTGCACTCAGCACCACGCCCAGCTTCGAAGGCACCCTGAAACCGATCTTGGCGCTGCTTGATGCCACCCCGGTGCTGAACGCCGAGCTCTTGGCACTGTCACATTGGTTGGCGAAGAGCACGTATGCGTTTTGGATCACGTGCATTCAAACCATGTTGCCTGCACAGCTGAAAGCGGAGGCGGATAAGTTCTTCCATCCCGTCACGGCTGCAGGCAAGGCGCTGCTCGCCGGCCAAGACAGCTTGGCGATGGCAGATGTTTCAGAAACCGCGCTGGCGCCGTTACTCAAGGCGGTGCAACACGATGATCTCGAGGTGGAATACCGCCTTCATGACCGGGCGCGGGTGAAGACCATCAACCACGTGGTGCCTATCCTCGATGATGACGGCTATGCCGCAGAAATAGCGGCGTTGAACCCGTGCGCCAAGCAACAAGCCCACCTGCTAAAACAATTGCGGCAGTGGCACCAACTCGGCCAGACCCCAGCGTTGCCCGCCGTCTTGGCTGAGATCCCGCGGACGCAGATCACCCACGGCAAGAAAAAGGGCTGGTTGAAACTGGTCGCCAAAGAAGTCTATCGCGATCCTTATCCGCAGATGGCAGGCGCGGCATTGACCAAGCCGTTGACTCTGACGGCTGAACAGGCGCCGGTGGTGGCGGCAGTGACCGATGCCATCGCTACGCAAAAAGCGCGCACCTTCTTGCTTGAAGGGGTGACAGGCTCGGGGAAAACCGAGGTCTATCTGCAGATCATCGCCAAAGCCTTGGCGGCAGGCCGCACAGCACTAATGCTGGTGCCGGAAATCGCGTTGACACCGCAGATGGTGCAGCGCGTGCGTGGTCGGTTTGGCAGCCAGGTGGCGGTGTTGCATTCAGGACTGTCCGATGGTGAGAAATTCGATGAATGGCGGCGGATCCAGCGCGGTGAAGCCCAGGTGGTTGTCGGTGCGCGCTCGGCGGCGTTTGCCCCGTTACAAAATCTCGGGGTCTGTATCATCGATGAGGAACACGAGTCGAGCTACAAACAAGACGACGCGCCGCGTTACCATGCGCGAGATGTCGTGTTGCACCGTACGGCCAGCGCACAAGCGCCAGTCGTGTTGGGCTCGGCGACGCCAAGCCTGGAGTCGCGGGCGCGGGCGGAGAAAGGGGTATATACCCTGTTGCGCCTGCCGCATCGGGTGAATCAACAGCCGTTGCCGGCAGTGCAGTTGATCGACATGCGGACCGCCTATCAAGACGGTGGACGTGATGATTTTTCCAAACCGCTGCTCGATGCGTTGCAGGTGCGGCTTGAGCGCCACGAGCAAAGCGTGTTGTTGTTGAATCGGCGTGGATTTTCGTCATTTGTCATGTGCCGCGAATGCGGCTACAAGGTGCAGTGTCCCAATTGTGATATTTCGTTGACGTTGCACATGGACACCCATTCGTTGAAGTGTCATTATTGTGGGCATGAGGAGCCGATCCCGCATGTTTGTCCGCAGTGCGGCTCCAAGAAGATTCGCTATTATGGCACCGGCACGCAGAAGGTTGAAGCAAGCCTCGCGCAGTTGTTGCCCCAAGCGCGGGTGTTGCGCATGGATGTCGATACCACCCGCAAAAAAGGCGGCCACGCCAAGATTCTCAAGGCGTTTGGCGAGCATCAAGCCGACATTTTGTTGGGGACGCAGATGATCGCCAAAGGGCTGGATTTTCCCGATGTGACGCTTGTCGGGGTGATCAACGCTGACACCAGCCTGGGGTTGCCGGATTTTCGGGCCAGCGAGCGCACGTTTCAGTTGTTGACCCAAGTTTCTGGCCGTGCCGGCCGCGCAGATAAGCCCGGCGAGGTGTTCATTCAAACGTTCAACCCGGAACACTATGCGATCCGCTTCGCCCAGGCGCATGATTATGAAGGCTTCTTCTACGCGGAGATGGCGGTGCGGCATCGTGGCGACTATCCGCCGTATTACTTTACGATGAAGCTCACTGTCAGCCACCAAGACGAAGGCGAAGCGGCCAAGGCAATCTACAGTTTGGCCGCGCAACTGAATCAGGCGCTGTCAGATTCTGCGCGGGTCTTGGGGCCAACACCCGGGGCAATCGCGCGCTTGAAGAACCGTTATTATTATCAGATGGTGATTAAATACAAAAAAGAACCTGCACTGGCGTCGACGCTGACGCGGATCCTTGATGAAACGCAAGCGAGCGTTCGCCAAGGCTTCCAAGTCGCCATCGACCGTGAACCACAATCGTTCATGTGAGTGCAGGACAATGGAGGAACCCATGACATCAGTGATTTTTCTCGGCACCCCGGCATTTGCGGTGCCGATCCTAGAGGCATTGCACGCAGACTATGACGTCAAGCTGGTCATCACCCAGCCTGATCGCCGGGTCGGGCGCAAGCAGGTCTTGCACCAAAGTCCGGTGAAGCAGGCCGCAGAGGCATTGCACTTGCCGGTGTTACAGCCGGAGAAGCTGTCTGGCAGCCCGGAGCTTGATGAGGCGATCGCCTTGGCGCCGGATCTGCTGATCACGGCCGCTTACGGGCAGTTTTTGCCTGACCGTTTTTTGGCGGCGGCCAAGATCGCCGCGCTGAATGTTCACGGCTCGCTATTGCCCAAGTATCGCGGCGGCGCCCCGATTCAATACAGCATCATCAACGGGGATGCCGAAACTGGCGTGACGATCATGGAGATGGTCCACGCCATGGATGCCGGCGACATGTACGCGCAAGCGACGCTGCCGCTGACACGAGCCGACGATACCGGCACCGTGTTTGACAAGCTGAGCCTGCTCGGGCGCGACTTGTTGCTGAAGACGCTGCCTGCTATTATCGCCGGGACGGCTACCAAGACGCCACAAGATCCGGCACGCGTAACGTTTTCACCAACGTTGACCAAGGCCCAAGAGCATCTGGACATCACGCTGTCGGCCACGGCCTTAGACCAATGGGTGCGCGGCTTGCGCCCGGCGATCGGCGGCTGGGTGTTGCTTGATGGCGTGCGCACCAAGCTCTGGGCGATCACCCCGCAAACCACGACGACGACCCAACCCGCCGGCACGGTGGTGTTGCGTGAGAAGAAGCAACTGCATGTCGCGGCCGGCAACGGGACGGTGTTTGCGATCGATGAACTGCAACCAGCCGGTAAGGCCAAACAGCCGATCGCGGCGTTTTTGAACGGTGCTGGCAAGAAGATACAAGAAGGAGACCACATCATTGGCGAAGCCTAAACCTCGTGAACTAGCCGTTGACATTCTCGAAAAAGTCATGAAAAACGGTAGCTATTCTAACCTGACGCTCGATGCCACCTTGAAGGCAAACGATCTCGAAGCCAGAGACGCGCACCTGTTGACGAACATCGTGTACGGCGTGATCCAGCATCAACTGACGCTGGATTATGACCTGCAACCGTTCGTCGGCAAGCGCAAGCTCGATCCTTGGGTCCGCGTGTTGCTGCAAGGGGCGGTTTACCAGATGGTCTATCTGGACAAGATCCCGACGCGCGCGATTTTTTATGACGCGACCGAAATCGCCAAGCGCCGCGGCCACGCCGGGGTTGCTAAATTTGTCACCGCCGTGTTGCGCAACATGCAGCGCCAAGGGGTGCCGAGCGTGGCAGACATCAAAGACCCGGTCGAGCGCCTGAGCATCAGCGCCAGCACCCCGCGGTGGTTGGTTGAAAAACTGATCGATCAGCTCGGTCAGGCCAAAACCGAATCTATCTTGGCAGTAATCAACCAACCGGCTAACGCCTCGATCCGGGTCAACACGACCAAGATTTCTGTCGCTGAGTTGCAAAGCCAACTTGCCGAGCGCTTCGAGGCGATCCAGCCATCAGCCGTGTCGCCGGTTGGCTTAGTCGCACCAGGCGGCTTTTTCGCCGGAGCGCCAGAATATGATTATGGGATGTTCACGGTGCAAGACGAAAGCTCGATGCTCGTGGCACCAAGCCTTGAAGTCAAACCCGGCGATCAGGTGTTAGACGCCTGTGCCGCGCCAGGGGGCAAGACGACCCACATCGCGCAATACCTGGATCCTGAAGCCGGTGGCAAGGTAACTGCGCTTGACCTCCATCCGCACAAGGTCCGCTTGATTGCCAAAAATGCGGCACGCTTGGGCTTGGCCGATCGGGTCGAGGCCTACGCGATGGATGCCCGCCAGGCACAAGACCAGTTTGCGCCTGAAAGCTTCGATCGCGTGCTGGTCGATGCGCCTTGTTCAGGCCTGGGGTTGATCCGTCGCAAGCCTGAAATCAAATACGACAAAAAGCCTGCCGATCTCGAGCATCTGCCGGAGATCCAACTGGCGATTTTAAACAGCGTTGCCGCCTTGGTCAAAGATGGTGGCCGCTTGACCTATAGCACCTGCACGATGGCCCGCGAAGAAAATCAAGACGTGGTGGCGGCATTTTTGGCCGCCCATCCCGATTTTGAACAGGTGCCAACGCCAGGGCGTGAACGGCTGACCAAGGCGCATTCGGCGCCGGCTTTGCAACTATTCCCTGATGATTATGGGACCGACGGGTTCTTCATCGCGACGATGACCCGGCATGAGGATTAACCATGGAGTATGCATACCGAACAGATATCGGACGCAAGCGCCCGAATAACGAAGATTACGTGGGCGTTTTTGCCAACCAAAGCGATGCCACCTTGGCAATCGTTGCCGACGGGATGGGCGGCCACCTCGGCGGGGATGTGGCCAGTGAAATGGCAGTGTCTCATATCGGCTACGCCTTTGAGAAGACGACCACCGGCGATATTGAAAAAATCGTCCGCTGGCTGGTGTTTGAGTTGCAACGCGAAAACAGCCTGATTCTCGAAAAAGCGCACAAATACACAGATCTGACGGGAATGGGGACGACTCTGGTGGCCGTGATCATTTCCGGCACGCGGTTTGTGGTCGCCAACATCGGCGACTCTCGCGGTTACTTATATCGCAACGGGCATCTCGTGCAGATCACCGAAGACCACAGCCTCGTCAACGAGCTGGTGAAAACCGGCGAGCTAACGCCGGAAGAAGCCAAACGCTTCCCGCAACGCAACGTGATCACCCGCAGCCTCGGGGTGTCAGACGACGTAGATGCGGACGTGACGATCTACGACATGGAATATGATGACTATCTGCTGTTGTGTTCCGACGGGTTGACCAATCAGGTGCCAGACGCGCAGATCGCCACCGTGATCGCTACGGCCTTGCCTTTAGGGGACAAGGCCCAGCAGTTGATCGATATGGCCAATGCCGCGGGCGGCCCGGATAACATCACCGCTTTGATCATTCACCAAGATAGGAGGGAAGCGGATTGATTGAGCCAGGTTTCACGCTGAATGAGCGTTATCAGCTTAAACAGACCCTCGGTGAAGGCGGGATGGCAAACGTTTATCTCGCCCATGACCTGATTTTGGATCGTGACGTCGCCGTGAAGGTCCTACGCTTGGATCTGCAAAACGATCCTGACGCGGCACGCCGCTTCCAGCGCGAGGCGATGGCGACCAGCGAGCTCGTCCATCCCAATATCGTGGCGATCTATGATGTCGGTGAATCGCATGGCCAACAATATCTGGTCATGGAATATGTGCCCGGCAGTGATCTGAAGAAATACATTGTCGAACACTTCCCCATCCCGTATCAACGGGTCATTGAGATCATGGAACAGATCTTAAGCGCAGTGCAGGTGGCGCATGATCACAACATCATCCACCGGGATCTGAAGCCGCAAAATATTTTGATCGATATGCAAGGCAATGCCAAGATCTCCGATTTTGGGATCGCCGTGGCGCTGTCGGATAATTCGATGACACAAACCAATTCGCTCTTGGGTTCTGTGCACTACCTGTCCCCAGAGCAGGCGCGCGGCGGGATGCCGACGCGGCAAAGCGATATTTATGCCTTGGGGATCATCTTATTTGAGATGTTGACGGGAACCGTGCCGTTTGAAGGCGATTCGGCGGTGTCGATCGCGCTGAAGCATTTTCAAGAAGACATGCCAAGCGTCCGCCAATTTGATCCTAGGATCCCGCAGGCGCTGGAAAACGTTGTGTTGAAGGCGACGACCAAGGATCCCGCAGAACGCTATACTTCCGCAGATGCGATGGCCAGCGACCTCAAAACGTCGTTGTCACCGCAACGTGCACATGAGCCCAAGTTCACGCCTAACGCAGACGACCTCGGGGAAACCAAGGTGTTGCCGGTGATCAAAGACACGCCGGAACCGGAGCCAGAAGTTGCGCCTAAGGTGGCCCCTAAGCGGCCAGAAGCCGCGACCAAAAAGAAAAAAGGTGGTTGGCTGAAGCAACGCTGGCCATTTTTGGCGGCGGCGATCGCTGTGGCGGCCATCGTGATCGGGATCGTTGTCGCGCTGTCTGGCGGCAATACTGAAGTCACGGTGCCGGACCTGCAGGGGATGACGAAGCAACAGGCGCAAACCGCCTTAGACAACGTCGATCTCAAGTTAGGCAGTGTCTCGAAGCAGACCTCGAGCACGGTTGACAAAGACCGCATCATTCGCAGCAATCCCGCCAACAAGGCGACGGTCAAGGCGCAAAGCAAGGTCGGGATCGTTTTATCCACCGGCCAAAAGCGGGTCACCCTTGACGACTATACGGGACAAACGTATAGTGACGTCGCCAAAGACCTGCGCAAGAAAGGCTTCACAGTGCGAGCGGTGCGTGTTGAAAGCACCGATGTCGGCAAAGGCGAGATTATCAGCCAAGATCACAAGGCGGGCAAGCAGGTGGTGCCGGCAGCCACGACAATCATCTTTACGGTTTCCAAAGGTGACGGCAACGAAGACGTGCAAAGCAGTTATTATGATCCTAACCAAACAGCGCCGAGCACGCCGACCAGTCCCACCCCGCAACCTGATAGCGATAGTTCGTCGGTAGAACAACAAGGTGATGGCGAAACCACGCAAAATAGTGAAAGCGGCCAAGATAAGTTAACCGAAACCTCTGGGCCGCAGACGAATAGCAGTTCAACGCAGAACGCCTCGTCATCGTCATCAAGCAGCCAACCGACCGTACCGTCAAGCAGCAGCAGTAGTGCCAGCAGCGCGGCCAGCAGTCACTGAGCGATAGTAGAAAAGGAGTGTTCATGAGTTCAAATCTAGTCGGTCGCATCATCAGACAGATCAGCGGCTTTTACGATATTGATGTCGACGGGGTCGTGTATCGCACCCGTGGGCGAGGAAAGATGCGCCAGCAGAAGATGTCGCCGTTAGTCGGTGACTGGGCGGAATTCACGCCTGGCGAAACCAATGCAGAAGGCGGATATTTGTTGCGTGTCTTACAACGGCGCAACGCTTTGGTACGGCCGCCGGTGGCCAATATCGACCAAGCGATCTTGGTGGTGGCCGCAGCCCAGCCGGATTTTTCGCTGAACCTGTTGGATCGGTTCTTGGTGTATCTTGAAGGCAAGGCGATCCACGCGGAGATTTACCTCACCAAGACCGACTTGGTGACACCAGAGGCGCTGGCAAAGATCCAAAAGGCGCTGGATGGTTATGCCGCCATCGGCTATGAGATTTTTATCAGCACGCCGCCGTTTGCGCCTGCGCTGCTTACCGAAGTGCGCGCGACGTTTGCAAACCGCCTGACGATTTTTACCGGGCAAACCGGGGCGGGCAAGTCGACGCTGATCAATCATCTGGTGCCCGGCCTGACGCTGGCGACCGGCGAGATCTCTAAGGCCCTCAACCGAGGCAAGCACACGACCCGCACCACCGAGCTCTTCGCCGCAAACGGCGGCTTGGTCGCAGACACGCCGGGCTTTTCTTCGCTGGGCTTGTTGGGCGTGACCCTCGATGATCTGCGGGATCGCTTTCCCGAGTTTGTGGCGGTCGCCGGCGACTGCAAGTTCCGCGGCTGTCAGCACCTCAAGGAGCCGCAATGCGCGGTCAAGGCGGCTGTCGCAGACGGGAAGATCATGGCGAGCCGGTATGAGGATTACGTTCAGTTTCATACCGAACTGGCCGGCCAGCGACCGACTTACCGCAAATAATTGCGTGCAAAAACCTGGCAAGGGCTGTTATACCAATTGATATCATACTGGAGGGATTACTATGAAAATTGCACCGTCGATTCTAAGTGCAGACTATGCTAACCTGCAACGGGATGTGCAACGCGTTGAACAAGCCGGTGCCGACTTGTTGCACGTTGATATTATGGACGGCCATTTTGTGCCAAATCTGACCTTTGGGCCGGGCATCGTGTCCGCATTGCGGCCGATCACGAATCTGCCGCTTGATGTCCACCTGATGGTCGAGGCGCCTGAACAATGGATCACACCGTTTGCACAGGCCGGTGCAGACACGCTACTCGTGCATGTCGAAGCGACACCGCACATTTTCCGCGTGATCCAACAGATGAAAGAAGCCGGGGTCAAAGCAGGCGTCGTGGTTAACCCAGGCACGCCTTTGGCGACGCTGGAAGAGCTGTTGCCGCTGGTGGATCAGGTCTTGATCATGACGGTCAACCCCGGTTTCGGCGGCCAGAAGTTCCTGCCGGCGATGGCGGAAAAAGTCGCCCGGCTGGCTAAGGCGCGCAAAGCGTTAGGGCTGGCTTTTGCCATCGAGGTCGACGGTGGCATCAACGATCAAACCATTCAGCAAGTCGCCAAGGCCGGGGCGGATATCGCCGTTGCAGGGTCGTATGTCTTCAAGGCCGATCCGCAGCATCAAATCGAAACCTTGCAGGCGTTCAGCTAATGCGTGTGAATCTGTTATTAGGTGGTCCCAGAGAAAATTATCCCCAAGGCTGGCAACAGTTTGCAGGCGCATGGGTCGGGGTCGATCGTGGCGGGTTGCACCTGTTGCAGGCGGGCATCACACCGGTGATGGCCGTTGGCGATTTCGATTCCCTGACGGCCTCAGAGCACGCGCAGCTCACGGCGGCGGTTGCCAATGTCCACACCGCCCCTGCGGAAAAAGACGAGACGGATACGGAGCTCGGCGTCCGGTTGGCTTTTGAGACGTTGCAGGCGACCGAAGTGGTGTTGGTCGGAGCGACTGGCGGGCGGCTGGATCATTTGCTAGCCAACCTGTTTTTGCCGACTCAGCCGCGGTTTGCGGCGTATACCAATCGGATCAGCCTGTGCGACCGGCAGAACCTGATCCACTTCTACCAGCCAGGGGCGTATCGGCTGACGCCGCGGGCCCAATACCGGTATCTTGGGATCGTGCCACTGACGGCGATGGCACATCTCAACATTCATGGCGCCAAATATCCGTTGACAGATTGGTCGAGCGCCACGCCGTTTTCGTGGGCCTCCAATGAGTTTGTCGGCCAAACGCCTGTGCAGATCGATTGGCAAGCCGGGGTGGTGGCGGTGATCTACAGCCGCGACCGCGTCGGCCAGCAGGTAGACAACTGAAAACAGGGCTTGAGACGACTGTCTCAAGCCCTGTTTTTGGCGACAAAAAAAGCCCCAGTCATTGACTGCGGCTTTTGAAGTATCTCCGGATTAGACCCGGGTCACTTTACCTGATTTCAGTGCGCGAGCAGAAACCCAAACGCGCTTCGGCTTACCATCAACTAAAATGCGAACCTTTTGGAGATTTGCTTTCCAAGCGCGCCGGCTGGAGTTTAAAGCGTGAGAACGCTTGTTACCAAATACGGTGTGGCGCCCAGTGATTACGTCTTTTGCCAAAATGCTGACCTCCTTGCTTATTCGCCATCTGCGAATTTTTCACTAGACCAACTTATCATAACCCCAGGGGGAATGCAAGAAGTTTTGCAAAGGAAAATTACTTGACACGGCTATAAATGACAAAGTTCACGGCCTATGCTAAACTAATTGGGAAATGCTACCGCAGTTCGAATAGATCTAGGAGGTTATAGCATGGCGGTCAAAATTCAGACCAAGTACGGAACGATCGATATTTCCAACAACGTCATCGCGACGGTGGTTGGCGGTGCGGCAACGGATATCTACGGCATCGTCGGGATGGCCAGTCGCAATCAGATCCGCGATAATCTCAACGATATTCTCAAACGTGAAAATTATGCCCGCGGCGTCGTCGTTCGGCAACAAGACAATGGCGTTACGGTTGAAGTGAATATCGTCGTCGGTTATGGCACGAAGATTTCAGAGGTTTGCCGTAATGTGCAAGCCAAGGTAAAATATAACCTCGAATCAATGCTCGGTGTCACTGCTAACGCCGTCACGGTAATCGTGCAAGGCGTGCGGGTGCTCGGCGACTAAGACGCCATCAACTTTTTTGATGGCGTTGGAATACACTGGTAGGCATTGCCTGCTGGAGGAGGACCAGTTAGTGGAAGTATCAGTAATTAATGCGGCGAAATTCCAAGATATGATCCGCGCGGCAGCGCATCGGATCGCTAAGAATGCGGAATTCGTCAACTCGTTGAACGTGTTTCCGGTGCCTGATGGCGATACCGGGACGAACATGAACCTGACGTTCCAAACCGGCGCTAAGGCCGTTTTGGAAGCAGATAATGACCATGTCGGCCAGCTGGCGCAAAAGCTCGGTAAAGGCCTGTTGATGGGCGCACGCGGGAATTCCGGCGTGATCTCGTCTCAGCTCTTCCGCGGCTTTGCCAAAAGTGTCGAAGCCAAGCAGACGCTGACGGCGCAAGACTTGGCAGATGCCTTTGCCAACGGGGTGGAGACGGCTTATAAAGCGGTCATGAAGCCTGTTGAAGGGACGATCTTGACCGTTGCGCGCGAAGGCGCCAAGGCCGGCTTGAAGGCGGCTGCGGATTCTGACGACGCGCTCGTCGTCATGAACGCTGTGGTCAAGTCGGCTAAGCGGGCGTTGGCGAAGACGCCAGACCTGTTGCCAGTGCTGAAAGAAGTCGGCGTTGTCGATTCTGGTGGCCAAGGGCTGTGCTTCATCTATGAAGGTTTTCGTGAAGGGCTGGCCGGTGAAGCCGATGCCGACGAATACGTCCCTGACGAAGCCGAGATGAACGAGATGGTCAACGCCACGCATCATCAAGGTGCGCAGACCAAACTCAACCCGGACGATATCGTCTACGGTTATTGCACGGAGATGATGGTGGAGCTGGGTGTCGGCGATGGCCCCAAGAAGCCGTTTGATTATGAACCCTTCCGGAACTACCTCAATGAACTCGGTGATTCGACGCTGGTCGTTGCCGATGACGAAGTGGTCAAGGTGCACGTGCATACCGAACATCCCGGGACCGTGTTCAAATACGGCCAACAATTCGGGGCCTTGGCGAAGATCAAAGTCGACAACATGCGCCTGCAGCACGAAAGCATCATCGAGCGTGAAGCCGAAGAACAACAGAAGCCACAGCCACTGGCAGAATCTGCGGTCGTTGCGATCGCAGCCGGTGATGGCCTGGCAGAACTGTTTAAGAGCTTGGGCGTCAGCTATGTGTTGAACGGTGGTCAAACGATGAATCCGTCGACCAACGACATTCTCGAAGCAATCACCACCGCCCACGCCAAGAACGTGATCGTTTTGCCGAACAACTCCAACATCTTCATGGCGGCCCAAGAAGCGGCCAAAGCTGCTGAAGTCGACGTGGCGATCGTGAAGACCAAGACGATCAACCAGGGACTCACCGCTATGCTCGGATACAACCCAGAGGCGGCGTTGGCGGATAACCAAGAGGCGATGACCGATGAACTGGCCAATGTCGTGTCTGGTTCCGTGACTCGCGCGATCCGCGACACCACCATCGACGGGCTGACCATCCACACTGATGACTGGATGGGCATCATCGATGGCAACATCCGGATCACTAATCCCGATCGGGTGCAGGCAACCGTTGCCATGGTCAAGGCGATGCTCGATGAAGATTCCGAGATCATCACCTTGATCATCGGTGCGGAAGGCTCTAAGGCCGAAGCAGAGACGATCGCGGCGGGCATTGAAGCGCTGGATGACGACTTGGAAGTCGAGATCCATCAAGGCGATCAGCCGGTATATCCGTACCTGGTTTCGGTTGAATAATAGCGATCGTTCAGACAAGGCGGTTTGCACCTTTCCTCGAATTGAGGAGCCGGTGTAGGCCGCCTTGTCCGGTCCCATTTGTGCTAGGAGGTGAGCATGTGGCGTTAAGTGATCCTGTGACGGTGTTGCCAGGCGTCGGTCCCAAGCGGCAGGCGGCACTTTTGAGCCTTGGGCTTGAAACCGTCGGCGACGTCTTGTTTTATTTTCCTTTCCGGTATGATGATCTGCAGGTGAAGTCACTTGAAGAAGCGGCAGACCAAGAAAAGCTGACGATCAAAGGCGTCGTCGTTGCCGATCCGGTCGTCTCGCGTTTCGGGCCGCGGAAGAACCGGCTTAATGTCCGCGTGCAAGTCGAACGCAGCGTCGTGATGGTGACGTTTTTCAACCAGCCGTGGTTAAAAGACAAGTTTGCCCAAGGCACGGAAGCCGCGATCTACGGCAAATGGGATGCCAAGCGCCACACCATGACCGGCATGAAGGTGCTGGCGACGCAGACTGAAGACCAGCCGTCGGTGGCGGGCATCTATCCCGTGAACAAAAATATCCGCCAAAGCACGCTGGTCGAGCTGGTGAAGGCGGCTTATGCACGCGATGCCGACAACATCTTGGACGTGGTGCCGGAGATGATCCGCACGAAGTTCAAGTTGTTGACAGACCGCCAGATCGTACACGGGATGCACTGGCCGGCGACCCCGGTCGAAGCCAAACTGGCGCGGCGATCGGCGATTTTTCGCGAGTTTTTCTTGTTTGAATGTCAGATCCAGGCGCTTCGTGAAGACAACGCGATGGCGACCAACGGCCTGGCGATCCCGTATGACAACCAGCGGCTGCGGGCGCTGATCAAGACCCTGCCGTTTGCGCTGACCAACGCCCAAAAACGGGTCGTCAATGAAATCTGTGCGGATATGCGAACGCCTGCGCACATGAACCGGCTGTTGCAAGGCGATGTCGGCTCAGGGAAAACGATCGTGGCCGCCATTGTCATGTATGCCGCGGTCACGGCGCGCTACCAAGCGGCGCTGATGGTGCCGACGGAAGTGCTGGCCGAGCAGCATTATGCCAAGCTGACCAAGACCTTCCAAGCCTTCGATGTCCACCTGGCGTTGCTGACAGGATCCACCAAACCCAAGCAGCGGCGGGAGATCTTAGCGGGATTGGCGAGCGGGGAGATCGATATCGTCATCGGGACGCATGCCTTGATCCAAAAAGGGGTCGATTTTTCCGCCTTGGGGTTGGTCATTATCGACGAACAGCATCGCTTCGGGGTACAACAACGCCGAATCTTGCAAGATAAAGGCTTGCATCCCGATCTGCTGGCGATGACGGCGACGCCGATCCCGCGGACGCTGGCAATCACCGCTTATGGGGAGATGGATGTGTCCTCAATCGACGAACTGCCGGCAGGGCGGCAACCGATCACGACGAGCTGGGTGCGGCGCAACCAGATGCGCTCAGCGATCGACTGCATTCACCAGGAGCTCGCGGCGAAGCATCAGATCTTTGCCATCACGCCGCTGATCGCTGAATCCGAGAAGATCGATCTGCAAAATGCGGAGCAGCTGTATGAAGACATGCAGCAGGCTTTTGGCAAGATCGCCAAGGTGGCGCTGTTGCACGGTCAGATGAAAGCTGATGAAAAAGACGCGATCATGCGGGCGTTTTCCGCCGGTGAGATCGATATCTTGGTGTCCACGACGGTCGTGGAAGTCGGCGTCGACGTGCCTAACGCGACGGTGATGCTGATTATGGACGCGGATCGCTTCGGTCTCGCCCAGCTCCATCAGTTGCGGGGACGGGTCGGCCGAGGCCAAGCGGCGGCGTACTGTATCTTGGTCGCAGATCCCAAAAACGAAATGGGCGTCGAGCGCATGCAGACGATGGTCACCACCACCGACGGTTTCAAACTGGCGGAAAAAGATCTGCAACTGCGCGGGTCAGGCGACATCTTCGGCGACAAGCAAAGCGGGTTGCCGGAGTTCAAGGTGGCCGATCCGGTCACAGATTTTGCCACCTTGTCTGCCGCGCAACAAGTCGCGTCGGCCTTGTTCAAGGCCGATCCGGGTTTGTCGGCAACTGAGTTTGCGCCGTTGCGTGCCTATCTGGCCAAACGGCAACGCGCGCTAGGCACGCTGGATTAACAAAATGGAGGAATGTTCATGAAAATTGCAGTAGACGCTATGGGCGGCGATCACGCGCCGCAGGTCGTGATCGAAGGCGTGTTGCGCGCTCGCGATGAATATCCGGATCTGGAATTCACGCTGTTTGGTGACGAAGCGCAACTCAAGCCCTTGATCTCAGACATGACGCGGCTGGCGATCGTGCACACGACAGAAAAAATTGCCGGGGATGATGAACCCGTTCGTGCCGTGCGCCGCAAGAAGCAGGCGTCGATGGTGCTGGCCGCCCAAGCCGTGAAAAACGGTGATGCCGACGCGCTTTTTTCGCTCGGGTCTACAGGAGCGCTGCTGGCCGCGGGGTTGTTTATCGTCGGACGGATCTCAGGCATCGATCGGCCAGGGTTGATGCCGACGCTGCCAACCACAGACGGCAAAGGCTTCATCATGCTCGACGTCGGCGCCAATGCGGAAGGCAAGCCGCAACAACTCGTGAACTATGCGGTGATGGGCGACTTTTATGCGCGTGATCTGCGCGGGTTGACCCAGCCGCGGGTGGCGTTGTTGAACAACGGTACCGAACCTAACAAAGGCGACACGCTCCATCAAGAAACCTACAAGTTGTTAAGCGCACTGCCGAACATCAACTTCATCGGGAATGTCGAGTCGGATAAGTTGCTGACCGGGGTCGCCGATGTGATCGTGACCGATGGCTTCACCGGCAACGCCGCGTTGAAGGCAACTGAAGGCACCGCCAAGACGATCTTGAAGCTGGTGAAGGCCGCGATCATGGATTCTGGTTTAAAAGGCAAGCTCGGCGGGTTGCTGTTGAAAGACGGCATCAAAGGGATCGCCAGCACGTTTGACGTCTCCAGTTATGGCGGGGCGGTGCTGTTAGGCCTCAAGGCGCCGGTGGTCAAAGCCCACGGTGGGGCCGATGCCGATGCGGTTTACTACACGGTTCGTCAGATCCACGACATGGTCACGAACAATACGGTGGGCAAGGTCCAAGAATATTTTGCCAAACAAGAAGTCGCCAAAGCATAGACAAGCCGACTAAAAACCGTTATATTAGACTGCGTGTTAAGAAACGGAGGACCCGTCATGACTGAGCAAGAAGTATTCGCAAAGATTTCAGGTTTGATTCAAGATCACTTCCAAACACCGGAAGACCAGATCACGAACGATCTGAACTTCAAGAAGGACTTGGATGCCGACTCGATCGACATTGTCGAATTCGTGTTGGAGCTCGAAGATACTTTCGGAGCCGAGATTCCAGATGAAGATGCGGAAAACATTGTGACTGTTGGCGACGCTGTGAGTTACGTCATGGCCCATCAAACCAAATAAACAGTTCGCCCGGCCTGGTGCCGGGCTTTTTTGTCTGTCCAAAAGGCCTTGGTTTCCTGAGTTTTGGGTGGCCTGTCCGGACCAATCCACGGGTGTCATTTTGGCTAGGCTCTAGTATAATGGAAGAGAGAAAATAAGGAGGAGTTAGCAATTATGGTCGCTTCAGAATTTGTAACGGAACTTAGGAATCGGTACGGGATCGAGTTTCACGACCTTTCCATCCTCGACGAAGCGTTCACGCATTCCTCTTACGTCAATGAGCATCAAGAACTGGGCCTCAAAGACAACGAGCGCCTCGAGTTTTTGGGCGATGCGGTGTTGGAACTGACGGTCAGCGATTATTTGTATCGCCAATATCCTGATCTGCCAGAAGGCAAACTGACGCGGATGCGCGCGGCGATCGTACAGACGAAGAGTTTTTCGGCATTTTCTAAGGAAGCTCACTTTGACAAATATATCCGCTTGGGCAAAGGGGAAGAAAACGCCGGTGCCCGGCAACGCAAGACCTTGCTGGAAGACCTGTTTGAGGCGTTCAACGGGGCTTTGTATCTGGACCAAGGCCGCGAAGCAGTGATCGGCTTCGTGGAAAAGGTGATCTTCCCGAAGATCGCGGCCGGTCAGTTCGATGCCAATATGGATCATAAAACCGCCTTGCAAGAATTTTTGCAAAAAGACGGTGAAGTGAAGATCGAGTATCACCTGTTGTCTGAATCCGGTCCCGCCCATGCGCGCCAGTTTCAAGTGGATGTGACCGCTGAAGGCCAGGTGCTCGGTTCTGGCTTCGGCAAGAACAAGAAGGCCGCAGAGCAAGCCGCAGCCGAAGCGGCGTTGGATAAGCTGACGGCAAATCAACAGTAGGACGTGGACACATGCAGTTAAAGAGTCTTTCGATCAACGGGTTCAAATCTTTTGCAGATAAGACTCAAATCGAATTCGTACCCGGACTGACCGGAATCGTCGGTCCCAACGGCAGTGGTAAGAGTAATATCACCGAGGCGATCCGCTGGACGCTCGGCGAACAAAGCGCCAAGAGCCTGCGTGGGGAGAAGATGGGCGATGTCATTTTTGCCGGCACCGCCAGCCGCCCACCGCTCAATCGGGCAGAAGTGGTCATGACGTTTGATAATAGCGATGGTTACTTAGCCAATCAGCCGGCAGAGGTCAGCGTGACCCGCCGGCTTTATCGTGACGGCGAATCAGACTTCTTGATCAACAATCAGCCGGTGCGCCTCAAAGACATCGTGGATCTGTTCATGGATTCCGGGCTGGGCAAGGAAAGCTTTTCCTTCATCTCCCAGGGACGCGTTGAGGCCATTTTCAACAGCAAGACTGAAGAGCGCCGCGGGATCATCGAAGAAGCCGCCGGGGTGTTGAAATACAAACAACAAAAGGCCAAGGCCAACAAGCAACTTGGTGACACCGATGACAACCTGGAGCGGGTCAACGATATCGTTCAAGAACTGCACCGGCAGTTAGGCCCGCTTGAAGAGCAGGCGTCCATCGCCAAAGACTATAATCGCCAGTCCGCGGCGTATCGGACCGCGCACAAGGCGGTATTGGCGCTTGAGATCAAGCAGCTGGCCGCGGAACAAGACGCCACCGCCGCGCAAGCCGAGGTGACGACCAAACTGGTCGCCGGACTCAAAGACAAGGTGGCCAAGCTCGAGGCACGGTCTGAAGCCATGACTGCCACCGATGTGGACTATGAACAGCAGGTGGCGGCGGCCAATGACGCGGTGTTGAGCACCTCGATGAAACTCGAAAACCTGACCGGCGAAACCAAGCTGTCTAGCGAGCGCGTCTCTAACGCGCAAGCGACGCTGGCAGACCTTAACCAGCAACTCGACACGGCGACGGAACAAGTCGCCTCAGCTGAGACGCAGCTGGCGGCGTTGGCGGATAAGGCCAAGACGCAGGCTAAGGCGCATCAAGACGCCACCGCAGAGCTTGCCGCGGCCACCGCCGCCGCGGCCGATCCGGAAAGCCTCAGCGACCAACTGGATGCGGCGCAGGCGGATTACATCGCGTGCCTGCAAAAACAGGCCAGCGTGAACAATGAGCTGGCGGCCGCCAAGAAAGATCAGCAGGTCGCAGCCAATCAGAGCAAGGCGCAGAGCCAGCGGGAACAAGAACTCAGCCGCCGCCTGCAGACCCAAAAGCAACAGGTCGCCGCGCTTCGAGAACAATGCGTCGCGGCCCAGGCCAAAGCCACGGCTGCACACGCGCAAGCGCAGGCGCGACAAGCGACTGCACAAACGGCGCAGGCCGACTTAACGGCGGCCAACGCCCGCTATCAAAAAGCAAATGGCGTGTTCTCAGCGACCCGGTCGCGTTACGAGACGCTCAAAGAACTCAAAGAAGACTACAACGGCTTTTTCGCCGGCGTGCGTGCGGTGTTGCAACATAAACATCAGCTCGCCGGTGTCGTCGGGGCGGTGGCAGAGCTGATCACCGTGCCTAAGCAGTACCAGCTGGCTTTTGATATTGCCTTGGGCGGCAGTCTGCAGTCGATCGTGACCGAGTCGGAACAGGCGGCCAAGGCCGCGATCGCTTATCTCAAGCAAAAGCGCGCAGGCCGGGCTACTTTTTTGCCGATCAGTGTGATCCGTGCGCGGCGGTTGCCGAGCCAGGTGCTGGCGACGCTGCAGGCGCAACCCGGATTCTTAGGCGTTGGCGTCGACTTGATCCGGTATGCTGACAATGTCGGTGAGATCATGGCCAATTTGGCCGGGAGCCTAATCGTGGCCGATAACCTCGACCACGGGATCGCCATCGCCAATGCCACCAACCATCGCTACCGGATCGTCACCGTCGACGGCGATCTGCTCAACGTCGGCGGCTCGATGTCTGGCGGGCAGGTCAAACAGCACGGTTCCACGCCGCTGGCACGGACGCAAGAGGTGCAGACCTTGGCTGCGCAACTGAAACAGATGCAAAGCGCGCTGGCGGCCAAGCGCACGGAACTCGCGCAACTCGAGCAAGCCGCCACTCAAGCACAGACGGCTGCCAATGACGCCCAACAGGCGGCCAACGTGGCCGATGCAGACGCCAAGGCGCTGGTTGCACAGTGTGAGACGCAACAGGCCCAGCTTGATGTGCTCGACCGTCAGCGCCAGGCAATGGGTCTGAGCGCAACGACGGAAGAAGACTTTGTGGCCAAGATCGCTGAGTTGAGCAAGCAGGCCGCGCAGGTGCAACAAGCACTGGCTGACGCCCAGGCCCAGATCGACACGACCAAAAAGGCGTTGAGCGCTGCGACGGCGGCCGCCGCGGATCAACAGGCGCACCTCAGCGAGCTCAAGGCCCAAGTCGCCGTGCTCAAAAGCGCCCAGGCAACCACCAAGTCGCAAACGACGCAGTGGCAGGCGAGCCTCGCTGCGGCCAAGAAGCGCCACAGTGAGCTCCATGACCGGATCGCCAAGATCAAGGCCGACGCCAGCGCCAACACGGCGACGACGCAAGATCGGCAGGCGACCATCAAAGACTTGAAGCAAGAACTTGCCAAACTCAAGCGGCATCAGACCCAACTGACGCAGGCCAAGGCGAAAAACCGCGGTGAGCTCAGCCGCGTCTCTGCTGAAATCACCACCGCCAACCGCCAACAAAACGCGGCCATGGCAGATGCCCAGCAACAAGCTGTTGCGCTGAACCGTTTGAAGCTGAATCTCGACAGCCGGCTGAACACGCTGGCAGAAGACTACCAATTGTCTTATGCCGCCGCGCTGGCAGACGTCGACGCCAGCCCGGAAGACTTGCCGATGCTGCGGTCGAAGATGAAACTGTTGCGGCGGGGCCTCGATGATCTGGGGCCGGTGAATCCCAACGCGATTGCTGAGTACGATAACGTGCGCGAACGGTATGACTTTTTGACCAAGCAACAAGACGACTTGCTCGATGCCAAAAAGCAGCTGTTGGCGACCATGGGCGAATTGGATGATGAGGTCCGCCGGCGCTTCAAGACGATGTACGACGCCACCGACAAGGCCTTCCAAGAGATCTTCCCGAAGATGTTTGGCGGCGGACACGCGCACCTCAGCCTGACGGATCCAGACGATTTGTTGAACACCGGCTTGGAGATCTCGGCGCAGCCGCCTGGCAAGAAGCTGACGCGCTTGTCGCTGCTATCCGGAGGCGAGCGGGCGCTGACGGCGATCGTCTTGTTATTTGCCATCTTGCAAGTACGGCCGGTGCCGTTTAGTATCTTGGATGAAGTCGAAGCCAGCCTTGACGATGTGAACGTCAATCGCTTCGGGGAATTCTTGAAACACTATGCCAGCGACACGCAATTCATCGTCATCACGCACCGGCGTGGGACGATGCTGGCCGCCAATGTTTTATACGGGGTCACGATGCAAGAATCTGGGGTCAGTCGGATGATGGCGGTGTCGCTAGACGAAGTCACCCACCAATAGCACAAGGAGATAAGCATGGGATTATTTGATCGAATCAAAGAGGCGTTCACCGGGGAACCGGAAACGCCGGAAACCGAAAAATATGATGCTGGCCTGGAGAAGTCACGGACGACCTTCAGCGAGCGGTTGAACCAGCTTTTCGCCAACTTCCGCACCGTCGATGAAGACTTCTTCGACGACCTCGAAGAAATGCTGATCGAAGCCGATGTCGGTTTTCAAACTGCCGTCGATCTTACCGACTCGTTGCGCGAAGAAGTGAAGCTGAAAAACGCCAAGAAGTCGTCGGAGGTGGCGCAAGTCATCGTTCAAAAGCTGGTTGACCTGTATGGCGAAGCCGGCGAAGACGAAGACAACAGCTTGCACTACGCCGAAAACGGGCCGACAGTGTTCTTGTTCGTCGGCGTCAACGGGGCCGGTAAAACCACCACCGTTGGAAAGCTCGCCCATCAGCTCAAGGACCAAGGCAAGTCCGTGTTGTTGGCGGCCTGTGACACGTTCCGGGCAGGGGCGATCGAACAGCTGCAGGAATGGGGCCGCCGCGATGGCGTTCCCGTTGTTGCCAGCGAAGCCGGGGCCGATCCGGCCAGCGTCGTTTTTGACGCCGTGAAGAAGGCCAAAGAAGACGGCGTCGATGTGTTGTTGGTCGACACCGCCGGGCGCCTGCAAAACAAGGTCAACTTGATGAAAGAGCTCGACAAGATCAAGCGGGTCATCGTGCGGGAGCTGCCAGACGCGCCGCAAGAAGTCCTCTTGGTGCTGGATGCCACCACCGGCCAAAACGCCTTGAGCCAAGCCAAGCAGTTCAACGAAACCACGGATATTTCCGGGATCGTGTTGACCAAGCTCGACGGTACCGGCAAAGGTGGGATCGTGTTGGCGATTCGCAACGAGTTGCACGTGCCGGTGAAGCTGGCCGGGCTAGGTGAGCGTATGGACGATCTGCAGGTCTTTGACCCCACGAAGTTTGCTTACGGGCTGTTCAAGGGTCTGATCGACACACCGGCCGCTAAAGACTAGCACACTCAAAGGAGTAAGCGGATGGACCACTTGTCATATCAGGAACTGCAGGCCAAGCTTAGTGATGAGTACGGCGTCCAATTTCCCTGGCAGGTCAAGCGCAACGCGGCGTTGACTGCTGGTGAGCGCTATGAGCTGGCCCGGTTGTGGGACGCCATGGCCAATCATGTTGATGACGCGCCGCAAAAGCCGCGTGAATTGCAATGGTTTGAAGCATTCTGACCACAAAAGATCCCCCCACAGCCTTGATGGTCGTGGGGGGATTGTCATGTCAGCTTAAGCTGCGGCTGGTTTGTCTTTCGGGGTGCGGCCTAAGACGACCTGCAACACGATCAAGACGATGTAGGCGATGATGACATACAGCAACCAGTTGCCGGTGTTGACGGAGCTGGCGAACCAGTACTTTTGCCAAGCCGTGTTGCTCATGATCCAATAGAAGAGCGCTGCGGCAATCAAGCCAAGGGTGTTCAAGATCGCGAAGAACCACAGATTCCCGTTTTCTCGATGTCCGATGTAGATGAGCGAAAAGATCAATGTCCATGCCCACCAGCCACACAGTGCGGCAACGATGCCCCAGTATAATATCGTAGCGACCATAATTTTTCCCTCCAATTGTGTGTGTCTCTATTTTATCACAATGTAAGCGGAATCCCCACGCTTTTGTGAAAACTCTAACGTACCGCGAGAGTGGCGGCTGAGCATTGACGTGGTGCCGGCATATCGGTATTCTGTATAGAGTGAACGAGGTAAAAAGATGGAAATTGAAAAAAACAACCGGATGAACTCGCTGTTTGAATTCTACGGCGCGCTGTTGACGGATAAACAACATAGCTACTTGGAGCTGTACTACGGGGATGATTACTCGCTCGGCGAAATTGCGACCGAGTTTGATGTTTCCAGGCAGGCGGTGTATGACAATATCCGCCGCACCGAAGCGAGTCTTGAAGAATATGAAAGCAAGTTACACCTGCTGGCGAACTATCAGGCGCAAAACCAAAGCGTTGACGCGCTTGTGCGCTATGTTCGCGAGCATTACGCCCATGATGCCGCCCTCAGCACCTTGCTGACGCGCGTGGCAGATCAAGTGGCACGATAGAACGAATTAGGAGGCAGTTATGGCATTTGAAGGGTTATCCGAACGCTTGCAAAAAGCGTTCTCTGGTTTGCGTCGCAAAGGCAAGGTGACCGAGGCCGACGTCCGCGATTCGATGCGGGAGATCCGGCTGGCTTTGCTCGAAGCCGACGTTAACTTTGGCGTGGTCAAGGAATTCGTCAAAAACGTCCGGGAAAAAGCGGTCGGGGCTGAGGTGCTGGAGTCGTTATCCCCGGCACAACAGATCATCAAGATCGTCAACGACGAGCTGACCAAAACGATGGGCGATGCCGCGGTACCGCTGAATAAGTCGCCACACATCCCGACAGTCGTCATGATGGTCGGGTTGCAAGGGGCCGGGAAGACGACCACCGTTGGGAAACTGTCCAAGCGCCTGATCGAACAAGAAAAGGCCCGCCCGCTTTTGATCGCCGCCGACGTTTATCGGCCGGCTGCGATCGATCAGTTGCAGGTCGTCGGCAAATCTGTCGGGGTACCGGTTTTTGAAATGGGCACCGACACCGATCCGCGGGAGATCGTGCGCCAAGGCCTGGCGCAGGCCCAGCTGCAACACAACGACTATGTGATCATCGATACCGCCGGGCGCCTGCAGATCGACGAAAAGCTGATGACCGAGCTGGCGGATATCAAAGCCATCGCTGAGCCTAACGAAATCCTGCTGGTCGTCGATTCGATGACCGGCCAAGCCGCCACCGATGTCGCCAAGGGCTTCGATGAGCGTCTGGATATCACCGGGGTCGTCTTGACCAAGTTAGACGGGGACACCCGTGGCGGGGCGGCGCTGTCGATCCGCAAGGTGACCGGCAAGCCGATCAAGTTCGTCGGGCAAGGCGAAAAAATGGATGCGCTGGATGTCTTCTATCCAGACCGCATGGCCAACCGGATCTTAGGCATGGGCGACATGCTGACCTTGATCGACAAGGCCCAGCAGAACTTCGATGAGAAACAAGCGACCGAAATGGCCGACAAGATCAAAGAAAACACGTTTGATTTCAACGATTTCTTGGATCAGATGGAACAAGTTCAAAACATGGGGCCGATGGAAGACATCATGAAGATGATCCCGGGGATGGCCAACAATCCGGCGTTGAAGAACTTCAAGATGGATCCCAAAGACATCGCGCACATGAAGGCGGTCGTTTATTCGATGACGCCGGCAGAACGCGAAAATCCCGATCTGCTGAACCCGTCACGGCGGCGGCGCCTGGCTGCCGGTGCCGGCCGCCCGATCGTCGAAGTCAATCGCCTGATCAAGCAGTTCAATGCGTCTAAAAAGATGATGAACCAGATGTACAAAGGCAACTTCCAAGGCATGGAAGGCCTGATGGGCGGTGGGGTCAAAGGCCGTCTGGGCAAGATGGCGATGAACTCCATGGTCAAGAAGCAAAAGAAGAACAAAAAGAAGCGGCTCAAGCACGCGAAGAACTTCAAATCGCATTAAGCCAAGGCGATTGTTTGCGGGAACTTTGCGTTGTAAAGAAAAAACTCTTTACACGCCCCCAATAATTTGCTATTATTTTGAAGTTGAGAAATTTACAGGAGGTGGACTTAATGGCAGTTAAAATTCGTTTAAAGCGGATGGGTTCCAAGCGTAAGCCTTTCTACCGTGTCGTGGTTGCTGATTCTCGCTCCCCACGTGACGGTCGGTTTATCGAATCCGTCGGTTACTACAACCCATTAACCGAACCAGTTGACTTAAAGCTGGATGAAGATTCAATTCTAGATTGGCTTCAAAAAGGCGCACAACCTTCAGATACTGTACGTACCTTGCTGACAAGCAAAGGACTTATGCAAAAGTATCACGAAGCGCGCTTCGCTAAGAAATAAGGGCACGGACTGTGGACATCGCAACGCTGATCAGAGCAATTGTGACCCCATTAGTTACCCATCCCGAAGCCATCGACATTCAACGTCATGAGACGTCAGAATATATGGCTTTCGACTTGACGGTGGCGCCGGATGATGTCGGCCGGGTCATTGGCAAGAACGGACGTGTTGCCCAAGCGGTACGCACAATCGTTTACGCAGTTAAGTCGCCGTACACCAAGCGTGTACGCTTAAATATCCTGGATGCTCCGCATCCAGGGAAATAAAAGTGGCCGGCTGATGCCGGCCGCTTTTTGCATCTTGAGGACGCTCATCTCACAATAAATGGAGTGAAAAAACTATGCCAACACTTTATCACGTCGGCAACATCGTCAACACCCACGGCATCAAAGGGGAGTTGCGGGTGATCGCGACGACAGATTTTCCTAAGCAACGCTTCGCCCCTGGGGCCAAGCTGGTGATCGACACCACGCCGCCCACCAACGTGACCGTTGCCAGCAGCCGCAAGCACAAGGGCTTCATCTTGGTCACCCTGACAGGCTACGCCGACATCAACCAAGTCGAGGCGTTCAAAGGCCACACCTTGAACGTCACGGAAGCAGAACAACAAGCGTTGACCGAAGGCGAGTATTATTACCGCGACATCATCGGGCTGCATGTGATCGATCAAAACGACACCGAGCTCGGGGTGGTTTCTGAGATCTTGAGCCCTGGTGCCAACGACGTCTGGGTGATCCCGCGGTCTGGGAAGAGTGACGTGTTGTTGCCATTTTTGAAAGACGTGGTAAAAAGTATCGATGTCGCCAACAAGGTGGCACACGTTGAGGTGCCGGAAGGGTTGATCGACGATGCGGATTGATGTGTTGAGCCTGTTTCCTGATATGTTTGCGCCGTTGACACAAAGCATTATCGGCAAGGCCGTCGATAACGGCTATGTCGATTTTAACGTTGTCGACTTCCGCCAATATTCGCACGATAAGCACAACCACGTCGACGACACCCCTTATGGTGGCGGCGCGGGCATGCTGTTGAAGCCGGAACCGATCTTTGAGGCGATGGATGCGCTCCAAGCCGCCCAACCCGGCCCCAAGCGGGTGATCTTGTTGGATCCGGCAGGGCGCAAGTTCGATCATGTCGCCGCCAAGGAACTGGCGCAAGAATCGCACCTGGTGTTCATTTGCGGCCATTACGAAGGCTATGACGAGCGGATCCGGACCTTGGTCACGGATGAGTTTTCGATCGGGGACTTCGTCTTGACCGGCGGCGAGCTGCCGGCAATGATGATGATCGACGCCACCGTGCGCTTTGTGCCCGGGGTCTTGGGCAACGTCGAAAGCGCGGCGACGGACAGTTTTGAAAACGGTCTGCTCAACTATCCGGAATACACGCGGCCGCCGGTTTATCGTGACCTGCCGGTGCCGGCGGTGTTGCAAAACGGCAACCACCAGCTGATCGCCGAATGGCGGTTGAAGGAGTCGTTACGCCGGACGCTGCAGCGCCGGCCCGAGTTGCTCGAGCAACTCGAGCTCGACGACCAGGCCAAGAAGCTGCTGCGCACTGTTCGCAACGAAGAGCAGGCGCGCGCCCGCGGTGAGCTGTGAGAGACAAAAAAGGAGGGATCCAGACGGATCCCTCCTTTTTTAGCGCTCAAGTTTCCAGAAGATCGAGCCACTGTTGCGTGATGTTGGCGAGCTTGAAGTCCGCCGCCCGCCGCAGGGACTGGTGGGCGTAGTGCTGACGCAAGGGCAGCGAGTCGATCATCTCATTGAGGTGGCTGACGAAGTCGTCGACGTCTGCCGGTCGGGTCAAGATCCCGAATTCGTTGTCACCAATGAATTCTTGTGAGCCGGTGTTGGCCATCGCCACGATCGGCAGGCCGGCCGCCATCGCTTCGCCGATGACCAACGGCATGCCTTCCCAGCGCGACGTCGACACAAAAATCGAGGCGTCGGCATAGTGTGCTTGCAAGGCGTCGTCATGCAGCGGTCCGCGGAAATCGATGACGTGATCGAGCGCCCAAAAGTTGCGCAGCTGGTTGAATACCGCCATGTCTTCAGGCGTGCCACCGCCGGCCATCGCGATCTGCCAGCCGGGGCGCAACCGGCGGGCAGCCGACAACAACAAGTCGACGCCTTTATGTTCGATGGCGATCCGGCCTGTGAAGGCAATGCGGTGGCTTGTCAGCGTTGCCAGACGTACTGGCTGCAAGGTGATGGGGTTGTAGATCTTAAGCGTGTGGGCGTTGAATTGGGCGTATTCTTTCAGGTCGCTTTCGGTCAAGACGACCAAGGCGTCGACCGCCGTTAAGCCATCGCGAAATTCGCCGCGCATGTGGCCGTAATAATCTTCTGTGTACGTGTGGAAGTTGTTGTGCATCCACCCGATCAGCCGGACCGCCGGCAAGGCTTTTTTGATCAGCGGGGCAAAGCTTGTCAGCAAGCCGGCAGGCAAAATCACCGCATCGACATGGCGAGAATCGGCGGTATCGATCAGCGCGTTGATCTGTTGTTCATAGACTTGATAGGGATGATCGCCGAAAAAATTCAGCAACTTCGGGTCCGCCGGTGGGTCTGCAATCAACAGCGGGGCGTCGAGCTTAAAGTATTGCGGCGCGTCTGCAAGGGAGAAATACAGCAAGTCGAGGTGTTGCGCCAAGGCGTTACCCAATACGGTCGAAGCGCGCTTGACGCCATCCATTACGACGTTTTCTAAGGCAATCATGACTTTCATGGCGAGGCCTCCTTGTTGTGCTAATTTTAAGTTAGCATTGCCATGGAAACCTTGTCAATTTTCACGCATTTGGCGGTTTTGTTTTCATAAAAAATCTATTAAAAAAGAGCGGCTAGCTGCCGCTCCGTTAAATTCATCGTTATGGCTTGACGGTCACGCGTGGTTCGTCCTTGTGCATCATGACATCAAGGACAGCGGCATCTGTGACCCGCATGCCTTCGGTGCCAAGATGCCCGATGCCGCGAATGGTTTCATCGATGTCGTCACAAACCATGCCATTGCTCGATGGAATGACAACACCTTGTAATGCCAAGTTGACTGAACGGTACATTGAGCTGACGGAAGTCCCAACCTTCATGGCACACGAGGCACCGGCCCCATCACAGACCATCCCGGGGGCGTCGCCGGCCATGTTCTTGATTGCCATGCAGGCGACATCGTAGCCCTTGTCAAGGAGATAACAGATCCCGGCTGCGGCACCCATTGCGGCGGTATCAGTCGCACAAAACGCACCGAGGACTGGTAAGAAAGCATGTGCGTAAATCGCCGTCAGGTGAGACAGCGTTTGTGCCCGAATCAGCTGTTCTTCGCTTGCCCCATGAGAACGCGCAACAACACTCACAGGCACTGTGGCTGAGATGCCTTGGTTGCCAGACCCTGAATTACTCATTGCAGGTAAGGAAGCCCCACCCATTCGTGCGTCACTGGCAGCGGTGGTGTATGCGAGGATCATATTGTGAAGATCCTCGGTGCCACTGCCAAAGTCTAATGCACGGGCCTTATCAAATGATTGGCCGAGACGCAACCCGTAATCATGTTGAAGGCCTTCTTCTGCGATTGCCCAATTGATCGTGTCTGCGTCTTTCATAAATGCGATGCCTTCAAGCGGTGTGGTTGTGGCAAAGTCCCAGACCCGTTTGAAGGTCACGCCTTGCATGTAGGTCTTAAGGTCTGATTTTTCGTGAGCAGCTGGACGCTCGTGATCAAGGATTCGTTGACCACCTTTTTCGACGCGGAAGATATTGGTGTGATCACCAGCAATATAGACTCTGACATCCCCACCGAGGGTCTTGATGCCCACTTCAACATAGAGATCATCGTCAACTTTAGCCATGCCGACATGAACTTTTCCGGAATGAGCGAGGGTTTTGATCGCCGGCAGTTGTTCAGGCGTGATGGCAGCGATGACACTTAACCCTGCGGTATGGTCGCCAGAAATCGCACCGGCGGCAGCCGCGATCTTGAGCCCGGGTTCACCAACACCTGGCACCATCACCGCCATGGCGTTCTTCAGCACATTAGGGGATACAGCGACATCGATTCTTTGGATTTCGTCATCTTCCAGATAGGCCATACAATTTGCGGCCGCAAACGCCACTGCGATCGGTTCTGTACAACCGGTTGCAGGGACGACACCAGCGTGCAAGTTTTCTAGAAACATTTCAGTATCATTCATGATAAGCTCTCCTTTACAAGAATGCTAAGAACGGTGAAACCATCAGCAAGATCCCGGTGAAGATGATCAAATAGATGGCAGGACTCTTCAGATCGCGTAATGATGGGACTTTATAAACAAGATAGGCAGGAACCAAGCAACCGATGATCCCAAAGATCGGACTGCAGATCGATGTGAAGCTTAGCACCGGTGCGTTCAAGACGATCGCACCCCAAGCAACCAGGACGGAAAAGACCAGGATCCCGAAGCTAAGCATTTTCTTGTTGATCTTATCTTCAGGGATGAACCGCTTGATCATATTGGTGGCAATTCCCTGGCAAGATTCGCGGAAACCTTGGAAAACGCTGAAGAATGCGGTCATGACAGCGAAAATGTTCAGGATAACGGACAAGATCTTAACCACATTGCCGGGCATGTTCTTGGCCGCAATGGCGAGGGTAGAGACGTTGTTGTTGTATGCTTCAACGGCTTGGTCGTGGCCGATTGCCAGGTTGAAGGAAACGGCGTAGAAGAAGACGACGAAGAAAAGGGTGAAGAAGGCGATGTTCATTGCCCGTTGTGACTTGTAGCGCGCAACTTCGATGTTGTCATTGTGTGACCGGAAAGAGATAACCATTGGGGACAGTGACTGGATAAACAGGATCGACGTCAAGGTGAAAGGCATCATGATGACGGTCTGCTTCAGCAGATAGCCCATGCTTGGAAATGCAGGGATGTTTTTGAGGCTCCAGAAGCCAACCATCACAACCCCCAGGATGAAGATGATGATCAGTTTTGTGCCAACCATGAAGCTGGAGATCTTGAACAGAATTTTTTCCGCCCGTGAAGCAATGGCAACTAAGATGATAACGATGGCCAGGCCATATAGCGGATTATGGGATAAGACCGTTTTTGTGATCCCAAATGAGTGTAAGTATGAAGCACTGTCGTTGGTGATCGCCGTCGAGTAAACGAAGACCCAGATCACCAACATCGCGAAGTACAAGAAACTGATGAATAACCCCCAGTTACGGCCAAGATAACCACTGATGACGCTGGTGTAGTCGGTACATTTCTTGGCCCGTGCAACCGTGTTGACAAATAGTCGCTGGAACAGGAACATCGCGGGATAGGCGATGATCGAGCTGGCTAGGAAGACCCAAATTCCGACCAAGCCGACCTGAACCGGTAAGAAGACGATGCCGGCGCCAATCGCCATCCCGATGCTCATGATGACCCAGCCAATATCGGTGCCGTCGAATTTGACCGCTTTTTGCCATTCTTCGACCGACATTCCTGCTTTGGCAGCGTGCCGTTGCGCACTACCACGAATCTTGCTGGTGCCTGTGGTGTCTGCAGTTGCTTTCATCACTCTTTCCTCCTAAATTAGTGACGCATTGCGATGGCTTCAATTTCGATCTGACCATTAAGTGGTAACTCGCTGATTTGGATGGCAGTACGTGCTGGGTAAGGGGGCTGAAGCAGATCAACGAAGGCACGGTTGACTTCGGCGAAATCGTATAGGTCTGCGAGATAGACGGTGAACTTGATGACGTCGCTGAGGGTGGCTTGCTCGTTGGCCAAGATGGTTTGGATGATCTGCAGACTTTGGGTGGCCTGCGTGTAGATGTCGCCTTCGATTAATTTGCCTGTCGATGCATCGATAGGCAATTGGCCAGAGGTGATGATGAGATTGCCAACGGTGCGATAGGCGCTATAAGGCCCGATGGCTTCAGGAATCTGAACTTGCTTCAACATAATTGCTCACTCCTTATCAATATTTGATTCAACGTAAGCATAGAGCCTTTTGTAACCGCTGTCAATAATATTTTTGCATTTTGATAATTTATTTTTATTAGGGCGCAATTCGCATGGGCGCACCGTTTGGCGCACCATTTCGCCGAAAAGCGCAAAATATTAATAATCTTTTATTATCATTTTTGACGAACACGTGTATACTGAACCCAACGATGTGAAAAGGGGGGTGGATTATGGCACAAACGTTAAAAGAATGTAAGGCATTGGTTAGTTTTCTGGGGACAACACTGACCGCGAATTACGAAGTGGTGTTGCACTGGATCGACGCACAAGGCTCTTACTATATCGCCGCAATCGTCCATCCGGAAATCAGCGGACGTAATCTGAATTCACCTATCACGGGCTTTGCGTTGGAATTGGTGAAAAACCATGTGTATGAGACGCAAGATTACGTGACGAATTACAAAGCCAAGGCTGGCAGTAAGATGATTCAAGGCTCAACGTTTTTTATCAAGTCAGACGATGGCAAGCTATTAGGATTGCTCTGCATCAACTATGATGGCAGTGAGTATGCGGAGATGGCAGAAAAGTTGGCGGTACTAGCTGGCCAGCCACTCAAGACACCGACGACAGAGGCGGCCAACGCACCCGTCAGTGAATTCTTGCATGCCAGCGTTGAAGAGATCATCCAGTCGGTGATCGAACCAGATCTGTTAAAGCCCGGGGTCACGCTGACGCAAGAAAAGAAGGTGGCATTGTGTGCGAAGCTTGACGAACGTGGCGTTTTCCAAATCAAAGGCGCGATTTCCAAGGTTGCCAAGGTGTTGCATGTGTCGGAGCCTAGTGTCTATCGCTATTTAAAAATGATAAATCGCGAGCGTTAAGGGAAAAGCCTTGATACGTGCCGGGTTCTATGCTAAACTAACAAATTGTGATAACTCACATAGCAACGATGTTCCGCTGGATCGGGAAGATTGTATGAATGTCGGAATAAGGAGAACTAATTATGAACCCATTGATTCAAGAAATTACCAAGTCCCAATTGCGTGACGATATTCCAGACTTCCGCCCTGGTGATAACGTTCGTGTCTACGCCAAGATCGTTGAAGGCGAACGCGAACGTATCCAGCTGTTCGAAGGCGTTGTGATCAAGCGTCACGGCGTTGGTGTCTCTGCAACCTATACGGTTCGTAAGATCTCCAGCGGTGTCGGTGTGGAACGTACCTTCCCACTGCACACGCCTCGGGTCGAGAAAATCGAAGTTACCCGTCGTGGCCAAGTACGTCGTGCTAAGCTGTACTACCTGCGGGCATTACGTGGTAAGGCTGCTCGTATCAAAGAAAAGCGCCGTTAATCCACTAAGAAAGGTCGCAGCCGCGGCCTTTTTGTATGCAAGGAGTTTGTGATGAATGATGTGATCTATATCGTGTACTATGCACACGCCCAAGATCCGGTGCGTGTGATCAAGGCGTTCCGCTCGCTGTCGCGTACCAAAGAATACGTGGGCATGTTGATGAACGCGCCGTATCCAGGAGAGTCTCCGGCCGGCTACACGTATTCTGCAATTCACCTGAATTAAAGCGGATTGACGCATGAGCGGCGACTGGCCGCGGGTTGAAAAGGAGAGAACATGGCGCAACCACAAGAACGACTTGATCGAATCAACGCATTGGCCCACAAGGCCAAAACCGTTGGCCTGACTGAAGCAGAAACCAAAGAGCGCGCGAAGTTGCGGGCGGATTACATCGCTGATTTCCGCGCGGGCTTCAAGCAACGGCTCGAAACCACTCAGTATTTTGACAAAAAAGGGCACGAAATCACGCCTAAAGCGATCAAAGACATCCAGCGTAAGAAGGGCTGGCGCAAAGATTAAGCGCGTCGGCGATATTTTAGCCGGTTAGGGCTTTCAAAGCCTGCTGGCGTTCTGTACAATGGTTATTGTCTAATAAGAGGAGGCAGTTTCGTATGTTATATGTTCTCGTATTCGTGATTGGCGCGGCCCTCGGTGTTGTCGGTGGCTTCTTCGGCGCCCGTTACTACATGAAGAAATACTTTCAAGATAACCCACCAATCAACGAAGATATGATGCGCACGATGATGATGCAGATGGGTCAAAAGCCGAGTGAGAAGAAGCTCAATCAGCTGATGGCGCAGATGAAAACCGCGCAAAAGCGGGCTAATAAGTAACAAATCAAGGCCTGGGAAGATCCCGGGCCTTTTTGTATGCAATGAATATCGGGAAAATGGGACGAGTAGGCGCTATCAGTGGCTTTTGACCGATTTTTTCGTGAATATTCATTGAATAAAAATAAATACTGGTGTATAGTATGGCCTATAGAAATTTGGGAGGATGGATTGTTTTGAAAAAGTTAATGCGTTGGTTCTTGGCGTTAGCCTTGAGCCTAGTCGCCTTGGTTGCCGTCTCCGGACAAACGGTGCATGCAGCCGATGACAGCTTGGCAAAGGTGAAGGCCAAAGGGACTCTGGTGATGGGAACCAGTCCGGACTACGCACCGTATGAATTCTTGGTGAACAAGAACGGAAAGAACCATGTGGTCGGCATCGATGTCGAGATTGCCAAGCAGATCGCGTCGGATCTCGGCGTGAAGCTCGTGATCAAGCAGATGGACTTCGATTCGTTGTTGGTCGGCCTTGAAACCCATAAGGTCGACATGGTGTTGTCGGCGATGACGCCGACGGCTTCGCGGAAGCAGAGTGTGGATTTCTCACAGATCTACTACACCGCCAGCCAAGATATCATCGTCAACAAGGCAGACGCGCATGTCTACAAGAGTGCAGAATCGTTTGTCGGTAAAAAGGTGGGGGCGCAAACCGGCTCGATGCAAGCTGATCTGGTCAAACAGCGGATGCCGGATTCAACGCTGTTGGGTCTGACCAAGGTCACCGATTTGATCTTGGCGCTGAAGTCACACAAGGTCGAAGGCGTCGTCGCCGAACACCCGGTGGCGCAAGCCTACGTCGACCACGATCCGCAGCTGGCGATCATCAAGTCCGGCTGGAAGCTCGACCCGCAATCTAACGGTCAAGCGATCGGTTTTGCCAAAGGCAGCGACAGTCTGGTGGCCGCGGCCAACCAGTCGATCAACAAGATCAAAAAGCAGAATCTGATCGCCAGCTACACCAAAGTCGCCGGCAACTACATGACCAAAAACACGGCGAATACCTCGATGTTCCATTATTGGACGTATTTTGCCAAAGGGATCGAATACACCTTGATCATCACCGCGGTGTCGGTCATCTTCGGGGTCTTGATCGGGACGATCATGGCGTTGATGCGCTTGGGTAAAAACAAGCTGCTACATACGTTGGCCGTCGCGTATATCGAATTTGTCCGGGGCACGCCGTTGATGATCCAAGTGATGTTCGTGTACTTTGGCATCGGGCTGTTCGTTGATGTCCCGGCCTTGACCGCCGGGATCATCGCGGTATCGTTGAACTCTGCGGCGTATGTCGCCGAGATCATCCGTTCCGGGATCGATTCGATTCCAGTCGGCCAAGCCGAAGCGTCACGGTCGCTGGGGTTGTCGACGCGCCAGACGATGACCAGCGTGATCTTGCCGCAGGCTATCCGCAACATCTGGCCGGCGTTGGGCAACGAGTTCATTTCTTTGATCAAGGAAAGCTCGATCGTGTCGATCATCGGGGTAACCGATCTGATCTATCAATTGAAGGTCGTGCAGACGGCTACCTACAAAGGGGTCGCCCCGATCTTTGTCGCAATGGTGATTTACTTCGTCTTGACCTTCACGTTATCGAAGATCCTAGGACATTTTGAAAGGAAGATGCAACATGACTAAACCCTTAATCCAGATCAACCATTTGGTCAAAAAATTTGGTGACAACGTCGTTTTAAACGACATTACGGAAACCATCAATCAAGGCGACGTGATCGTTGTCATTGGCGCTTCTGGCGGTGGTAAGTCGACCTTCTTGCGCAGCCTGAACCTGCTCAACGAACCGACCTCAGGCGAGATCGAATTCGAAGGCACCAACCTGGTGGGGCTGGGCGAAAAGCAGCTCGATGCTGTCCGCGAAAAGATGGGCATGGTGTTCCAGCAGTTCAACTTGTTCCCGAACATGACGGTGCTTGAAAACATCAAGCTCGCCCCGATGAAGGTCAAGAGCACCAACGACGCTGAAGCCAGCAAAAAGGCCCACGAGCTGTTGCAACAAGTCGGGCTCGACGACAAGGCCGATGCCTACCCGACGTCGCTGTCAGGTGGTCAAATGCAGCGGGTCGCGATCGCCCGGGCGCTGGCCATGGAGCCAGACGTGATGCTGTTTGACGAACCGACTTCCGCGCTGGATCCAGAAATGGTCGGCGAAGTGCTGAAGGTCATGCAAGACCTCGCCAAGTCGGGGATGACCATGGTCATCGTCACCCATGAAATGGGCTTTGCCCGCGAAGCCGCCGACCAAGTCTGGTTCATGGACCAAGGCGTCATCGCCGAAAAAGGCACGCCTGAAGAGATCTTCACGGCGCCTAAATTAGACCGGACCAAGGACTTTTTGAGTAAGGTCTTAGCCCAATAGGCATTATTGGCAGAGGCCAGAACAATATTGTTCTGGCCTCGTTTTGCTATCGATGAGTTGAACGCGGTGATTCTTTGCGTTGAGGTGACAATTTCCGGTCATCGGAGGTGGCAGCATGAGTGTAACAATTGCGGATATTTTGAAATTACCGGCGATGAAAGGCGCGACGGTCCTGACAAAACACAGTTCACTGGCGCAAGTCGTTACTAGCGCCACAGTGCTAGAGGTTGTCCAGCTGAATGGCGTCCAGACGCAACTCAAAGACCAGATCCACTTCAAAGGCAATGAGATCGTGTTGACCTCATTTTCTGCAATTGCCAATGACGTGTCAGCGCAGTGTGCAAATGTCGAGTTGCAAATCGAATATGGTGAAGTGGCGATGGTTTTGTATTACGTTGGCGTTGTGATGCCTCGCGTCGAACAGCGTCTGATCGAGACGGCCGATCGAGTGGGCATGGTGCTGATCTGTATGCCCCAAAACGACCTCACTTTAGCGTACAGTGACTTGATCAGCGAAACGTTTTCAGCTGTCCAAGAAGATGCGCAGCGCCAGTCGCAATTAACGATGGAGGTCTTGGACCAAGTGACCAAACTGCCCAAGCCGGAACAGCACCTTGGGAATGTGTTGGCCATCTTGAGTAAGCGGCTGCATATCCGCATGGCAGTGTTTGACGCACAGTGGCAATTGCGCTATCAGGCTGGGGAGCCTGTGGCGTGGGAGAAGCTCACCGACTTATCCGCGTTGAGTACGCATACGAGCCGCGTCATGCGTGTCAATCAAGGCCAAGATAATTTGTTTTATGATCGCTTGATGGTGTGGGAAATCCCGCATTATCTTTTGGTGACATGTGGCAAGATGGTCTTAAATACGGCCCAACACGCTCAAATCATGCAAATTATGCAAATGGTGTTGCGCTTGTGGCAAGCGCCTAGCGACCCAGCCTCTTCTGCGGTGTTAGTAGCAGATTTGATGAAAGGCGATGCTGCTCATGCGTTTCAAGTCGCGCACAAGCTGAACATTGATATCGGCAAGTATACAGGAATGTGGCTGGTACAAGGCGCGTTGCCAAAGGAAACATCTTGGCCGGCACTGAAAGAAGTCGTCAAGTTAGCTGACGCGATGGCATTATGTGAACGCTATGCAGATAGTGTCGTCGTGTTGATCGGCAGGCAACTGACTTATGGTGACGTTCAGGCATTGGCAGAACAATTGTTGGCTGTGGTGCCGAGCAGTACGGTAAGTTATTTCACACAGATTGGATCCCGTTCACGGTTTGCGGCGTTGTACCAATTAGCTGGCGATACGTTGCCAACCGCACGCGTGATTTTTCCTCATCAGCGGCTGTTTACCGAGCAGGAGCTTTTGTTTGCGCAACATGCGCACCAGTGTCGTGAGGCGGGGGATGCCGATATTGAACGCCAGCTGGAATGCTTGCAACCCTATCCTGAATGGTTGCACACGCTAGCCGTTTATTTTTTAGATGCCCACGGTGATATTAATGCGACCGCCGAGCAGACCTATGTGCACCGCAACACCATTAAGTATCGCTTGCGCAAGGTGGCTGATCTGCTGGGGACTGCGCCTGATCGTCAGCCGATGGCGGCGATGTTGACGCTGAGTATGGCCGTTCATCGCCTCCTTGACAATTAGACGGCATCTTTGTCGATTTAGACAAAGATGCCGTCTTTTTTTGTCTGTATGGCAATATACATTTTCGGTTTGCAATAAGATAATCAAATTGTGATTAAGAAATGATTAGCGTCTCCTTAGAGCATAGCAATTAAAGTCGTGGCGTTGCAGACGATTGTTGGGATCGGCGCTCTCGGTCCTAACAGGGCATGTATGCGCTAGGCGGGCCACGAGTAGACGGGAAATCAAAATCACAGGTGATGTTGTACATATAGAAAGTGAGGCGCTGTGATGACAGATAAGGACAAAGAAGCGCAGTTGCGTGAAGAAGAGATCCATCACCCCAAGACCTTTGAACCCGAAACCTTCGTTCTAGTCTTGATCACTGCAATCATTGGGACGGTAATCGGGATTCAGTTGATCGCGACGCTTGGCGTGACCCCAAACACGAGCATCATTGGCGCACTGATTGCGATGCTTTTAGCACGAATCCCACTGCGGACGTTGCAAAAATATCGTTCGATCCATCGTCAAAACTTGATTCAAACGTCAATCTCTTCTGCCACTTTTGGCGCTGCCAACAGTCTTTTCATTCCGATTGGCATTCCGTTCATTATGGGCAAGACCAACTTGATTTTTCCTGCTTTAATCGGTGCAGCGATGGCAATGTTCATTGATTCGTTTATGCTGTATCGGCTCTTTGATTCCAGTGTCTTCCCGGCCAAAGGAACTTGGGCCCCTGGCGTGGCAACCGCCAGCTCGATCCAAGTGGGCGAAAAAGGTGGTAAGCAAGCCGGCCTGCTCGGTGTTGGCGGGGTGCTCGGCGTGCTGGGCTCAATGTTTAGTTTTCCCATGTCTGCCTTCGGGGTGGCTTTCATCGGTAATGAAGTGGCAATGGGCATGTTTGGCCTCGGCCTGTTGCTGATCCAATATCAGCATCCTTTCTTTCACATGGATCTGTCGGCATTATACATCCCACATGGGTTGATGATTGGTGCAGGCATTGTCGCGCTGATCCAAGCCGGAGTCCTCATCTTTGGTAAACGTGAGACGCACGCTGGCGTTGAATCTGAGAATCAGATGACCCGGAGCAAGCAATCGGTGCGGCATTCGTTACTTTTGGGTTACGGGCTGTACTTGCTGACGACCGTTGTGATTGCTGTAGCCGGGGGCTTGTACACCGACATGGCGTTACCACAGCTCATCTTGTTTCTGTTTTATGCGGCCTTTGCCGCAATCGTTCATGAGATCATCGTTGGGATCGCTGCGATGCACTCTGGATGGTTTCCAGCGTTTGCGGTGGCGTTGATCACTTTGCTGATCGGGATCTTGTTGGGTTTTCCGCTAACCGCATTGACCGCTTTGGTCGCCTTTACCACTGCAACTGGGCCGGCGTTTGCAGATATGGGCTATGACCTGAAGACTGGCTACATCTTGCGCGGTAATGGCAAGAACAAAGCCTATGAAATCGAAGGACGCAAGCAACAGTATTACGCGGCCTTGATTGCCTTTACAACGGCGTTGGTCATTATTGCGTTCTCGTATCACTTCTTGTTTGCGCAAAAGTTGGTACCACCGGTCGACGCTGTCTATGTCTCGACGATCAAGGCCGGCGCGTCGCTTAGCATCGCCAAGCAGATGGCGCTTTGGGCGATCCCCGGGGCGATCGTTCAACTCATTGGCGGACCGACACGGCAGATGGGGGTCATGTTGGCGACTGGGTTATTGATTACGACCCCCAACGCCTGCTGGGCGGTACTGAGCGGTCTGCTCATTCGCGTGGTTGTCACCAAGATTTGGGGCAAGCGGTCGGAGCCACTGCTGGTCAATCTCGCCTCGGGCTTCATCGCCGGTGATGCGTTGTATTCCTTTGGCAGTTCGATGTTCAAAACCATGAAGTGAGGCCCATCATGAAGCAATTAACGATGATTACAATTGGCCAGGCGCCGCGTCAAGATGTCGGCCCAATCATAGAAAAATATCTCGGCGCACGCGTGACGTTGGTGCAGTCGGGGGCATTAGATGGTCTTGATGAAGACGAAATCAAGACCCGGTTTGCACCTGATGGTGATGAAGCCACACCATACTTACTGACTTCTCGGTTGACTAACGGTCAAGATGCTGTGATGACGCGCGCCAAGCTGGAGCCGGTATTACAAAATCGAATTGATAAGGCTGAAGCAGACGGCAGTCAGCTGATTCTGCTCTTATGTACTGGGGAGTTTCCCAACTTGACGACCACCACGAGCCGCTTGGTAGAGCCTGATCGTGTTTTGCCAACACTGATTAAATTGATCATTGGTGATAAACGCTTGGGCGTCGTGGTGCCGCTACCAGAACAGGCTGAGACGACCCGCGGCAAATTCACCCATGTGGGGATCGATCCGACATTCGTGTCAGTTTCGCCATATACTGGAACGCACGCCGAATTTGTCACGGCGGGTGCGAAGTTGCGGCAGTTGCCCGTCGATTATATCTTGATGGACTGCATGGGCTTTGATGAACAGATGCGCGCGGTCATCGCGGCTGAGGCGGGGAAGCCAGTGATACTGTCTAATGCGCTGATGGCCAAGATACTATCTGAATTTATTTGATGAGGTGAACAAAATGTTATTGAAGCAAGTCATGACAATTATGGAAATGATCGACGATAGTGCAGTTTCTGGAGAAGACGTTAAGGCATTATTCGCACCGTTCACGGGGGTCACGGTGACCACAACAAAGGTCGAAGGCGCGAAGGGGGCAACTGATTTCGTTCAGATGACGATTCCTGGATCCAGTGGTAAGCGCGCAGGCGGCACTGCCCCGACCCTGGGCTTGATTGGGCGGCTGGGTGGCATTGGGGCGCGGCCAAGCCGCATCGGTATGGTATCTGATGGGGATGGCGCCGTTGCCGCTCTTTCTACGGCATACAAGTTGGCGCTGATGCAGACCAAAGGGGATACACTTCCAGGAGACGTGATTGTGTCCACCCATATCTGTCCGGACGCACCGACGCTCCCACACGAACCGGTTGATTTTATGAATTCTCCGGTTGAAATGGCGGTCATGAATGAGTACGAAATTCATGCGGAGATGGATAGCATCCTGTCTATTGACACCACCAAGGGCAATAATGTGATCAATCACAAAGGGATCTCACTTTCCCCAACGGTCAAAGAAGGCTACATTTTGAAGGTCAGCGCGGATCTGGTTCGCATCGATGAGATGGTCACTGGACAGTTAACGAATGTCTTCCCGATAACGACACAAGATATCACGCCGTATTCCAATGGGGTTTATCACATTAATTCAATTTTGCAACCCGCCACCGCGACAGCAGTTCCGGTGGTTGGCGTGGCCATCACCGCTGTTAGTGCGGTACCAGGTTGTGCCACCGGTGCTAGTCATGAAACCGACATCGCAGATGCGGCAAGTTTTGCCGTAGAAGTGGCCAAAGCCTATACACAGGGGCAAATCAGCTTCTATGACCGCGATGAATTCGCCGAGTTGCAGCGCCGTTATGGGGATATGACGCGCTTGCAAACCAATGGTAACGCGTAAGAACGCAGTGAGACATTGTCTGGATGGGTAACGGTCGCAAAGAAATGGCGATTTGAACCATCTGTAAAGCCGGCCTTGTGCCGGCTTTTTTGCGGCCAAGGCGTTAAAATAGGCAAACGAAAACGCATCTGCTATGCTTGTTGTAGCGAGCTTCATTGAGAACTGGTGGCTGTTGCTGCGAGGGAGCGTGATGCGGGATGAAAACTGTCGCGATTTTGTCGTTATCGTTTTTTACGGTGCTGACCGGGGCGCTGTTGGCGCCGGCACTGCCAATGATCCAGCAAAGTTATCCGACCGTGCCGGCGTTTTGGTTGCAGATGTTGATGACGATTCCGTCGGTGGTCTTCTTGGCGATGTTGTTGGTCCTGATGCGCCTGCCGGGGACCAAGAAACAACAGGTCTTGGCCGGGCTGGTGGTCTATCTGGTTGGCGGCTTGTTGCCGCTGCTCCCGTTGGCGTTTGGCTGGCTGGTGGTGGCGCGGGGGTTATCAGGGGTCGGGCTGAGCTTGTTTGCCGGTCCGGCGGTCAGTTTGATCGGGGATTTTTATCCGCGCGCTCAGCGGCGCAAGCTGCTGGGGTGGGCGGCGGCGGTAACCAGTGCCGGCACGATCATCGCGGTGTCGCTGGCAGGCGTGCTGTCTGGCTACAATTGGCATTGGGTGTTTGGCCTCTACGCGCTGGCAGGTGTGCCGCTGGTTTTGGTGGCAGCGTTCGTCCCGGAAACGCCGGCAGTCGGTGATACCCGCGCCAAGATGGTAGTGACGCCGGCGCTGTTGCGGACCTACGCGCTGATCGCCGTATGGAACGGGTTATACTTCGTGTTGCCGACGACCTTGCCATTTTACCTGCGAGAGGTGTTGCACGATGGCAACGCCGCGCATGCCGGTACGGTATTGGCTGCTATCTCGGTGGTCGGGTTATTGGTCAGTGGCAGCTACGCGCACCTGCCAAAAAGCTTGCGATTAAAGGCGAGTGTCAGCTTTGCCGTGTTGACGGTGAGCGCCGGGTGTTTCTTGGCGGCCAATTGGTGGTTGCTGTGGGTGGGGATCGCGATCGCCGGCATCGGCGTCGGGATCTCGATGCCGGTGTTCAACGAGCGCTTGATCGCCCAAAGCCGCTCCGGACGCGATCATGTGTTGACGACCGGCAGTGCGATGACGTTCACCGGGCAGTTCTTGTCGCCTTTTGTATTCAGCGGATTGGCCCTCGACACGCGCTTGCTGGTGATCGCGCTGGTGGCGTTGGTCGTGGCGATCGGGGTGGCCTGGCGGCGGGTTGCTATGGCGCAATGAATTGATTACAATGTAAGACGAACATTTGTTTTGCAGGAGGCAGACATGGCATCTGAACACATCGAACACAAACTCGCGCTGCTCCCGGATCTGCCAGGTAGTTATCAGATGAAGGATCTCAACGGCAAGATCATCTATGTCGGCAAGGCCAAGAACCTGAAGAATCGGGTGCGCAGCTATTTCAAATCAGCCCACACCGGCAAAACCGCCCAGCTGGTCGCCAACATCGCCGACTTCGACTATATCGTCACCTCCAGTGACAAAGAAGCGTTCTTGCTGGAAATCACCTTGATCCAAAAGTGGCAGCCTTACTACAACATCAAGCTGAAAAAAGGCACCGGTTACCCGTATATCAAGATCACCAACGAACGCGACCCCAAGATGGAAATCACCGGGGACATCAAAAAAGATGGCGCCTATTATTTCGGGCCGTATCCGAATGTCTACGCCGCCCAAGAAACTATGCATTTTCTCCAGAAGGTTTACCCGCTCAGGCGCTGCAACGGCTATCAAGGCCGCCCGTGTTTGTATTACCACATGGGTCAGTGCTTAGGCGCATGCTGGCGTGAGGTGCCGGAAGAAGAATACGCCAAGCAGATCGCGAAGATCCGCAGTTTCCTCGATGGCAACACCGGCAAGGTCGTGCGCAGCCTCAACCAGAAAATGGCCAAGGCCGCAGAAGACCTCGAATTCGAGCGGGCCGCCGAGATCCGCGATCAGTTGCGCTACATCGACATCACCGTCGAAAAACAAAAGATCATTTCTAACGACAAGACCCAGCGCGACATCTTCAACTTTTATATGGACAAAGGCTGGCTGTCGATCCAGGTGTTCTTCATTCGCCAAGCCCGGCTGATGAAGCGCGAAAGCCGGCTGTTTCCGGTGACCGGCACAACGGAAGAAGAGTTCGAATCGTTCATTCTCCAGTTCTACCAGCGCAAAAACAACGTGGCGCCTAAAGAGGTGCTGGTGCCGGCGGGGCTGGACAACCAGTTGCTCGAAGAGGTGCTCGGGATCCCGGTGCGCACGCCGCAACGCGGGGAAAAGCGCTCGTTGATGGATCTGGCGCACAAAAACGCCAAGCTCAAGCTCGAAGAGAAGTTCCGGCTGCTCGAGTTAGACAACCGCACGACGATCGGCGCTAACAACGAGATTTTTGCCGCGCTGGGGTTGCCGGCAGGCCACGTGATGGAGGCGTTTGACCACAGCCACATCCAAGGGGCCGATCCGGTTTCAGCGATGGTGCAATTCGTTGATGGCCAAGCCGAAAAAACCAATTATCGCAAGTACAAGCTCGCCCAAGACGAAGGCGACCACAGCGCCAACGAAGACGCCAACACCCGCGAAGTGATCCGCCGGCGCTACACGCGGCTGCTCAAAGAGCACGCACCGCTGCCCGACCTGATCTTGATGGATGGCGGTGCCATCGAAATGAACGCGGCCAAAGACGTTTTAGAAAACGAGCTGAACCTCGATATTCCCGTGGCGGGGATGGTGAAGAACAACAAGCATAAAACCGCCGCCTTGCTTTTCGGCGACTGGGACGAACCGCGGGACCTCGATCCGAAATCCCAAGGGTTCTATCTGCTTGAACGGATCCAAGACGAAGTGCACCGCTTTGCGATCACGTTCCACCGGCAGTTGCGCAACAAGAATTCGCTGGCCAGCCGCCTGGAGACGATCAACGGCGTCGGCCCGAAGACGCGGATGAAGCTGTTGAAAGAATTCAAGACGATCAACCACATCAAAGAAGCCAGCGTCGAAGACATTCAGGCGCTGGGGATCGCCAAAAACGTCGCGCAGGCGGTCAAGGTATCGCTGCAAGCGGAGTCGTGAACCGCAACAAAACGCGTGGACAGAGCGTCCACGCGTTTTTGTTTTGCCGAAGGCCTTGTGCAGATGCCTGTTGATGCGTAAAATACGGTAGCAGAAACAATTTGGAGGTTGCTGGATGACGAAGTTAAAAAACCGGCTCGACGCGTTTTCAGATGCGATTATCGCGATCATTATCACGATCATGGTGTTGGATATTCCGCCGGTCTTACACGACAGTTGGCACAACTACCTGCTGTTGGGCAAACATATCGGAGTGTTTTTTATCAGTTTCATTTTTGTGGCCAATATCTGGTATCAGCACTCGACGGCGTTTGGGGAGATCGAGACGATGACCTATCGGATCTTGATCTTAGATGTCATCTTCCTGGCGTTTTTGTCGCTGATGCCGCTGTTGACCAACATGATGGCAGCCAACACCACGCCGGTGACGGTGGTGTTATACGGCGTGTTGCAGTTCTTCGTGAACCTGTTGTTTCGCCAGCTGTCCAAGACCATCATTCATCTCAGGTATACCGACAAACAGGCGATGGAGAAGGTTTATCAGAAAATCTATGGCAACGCCAATCACATCTTGGATGGTCTGTCGATCGTGGGGATCTTCGTCGGGTGGTTTTTCCCCGAAGTGGCGCTCATCTTCTATCTGGCGTATCCGGTGTTGACGTTCTTGTTGAACGCCCAGGCGCGCCAGGAAATGTATGATGTCGAAGTGCTGCCAGAAGACCAGCAACAAGACGTCGCTGATTTCAAGGCAAGCGAGCTGAAAGACTTTCAAAAGGCGCAACAAGCCATCATGGGTCAGACATCAGCAGAAGGCCGGCCCGCCAACTGGCAAGGTTGGTTAGATCAAAACATTGATCCGAAAAAACGCCGGCAGATCATGCAACGCTACAAGCGCTCGACGCCGGAACAACAAGAACGCCTGCAGCAATGGTTCGCCCAACACCGCCAGGCCAATCCGCGGCACGGCCGCCGTTAATTTAAAAATGCCGCGTTGGCGACCCAGTTGGGTGCTGACGCGGCATTTGTTGCATTATTTGATTGGCAAGTCTTTGTTCATCAGCAGTTCGTCGTGGATGGGCAGGCCATAGTTGCCAATGGTTGGAACGGATGGTTTCATCGTCCGGGCGGTGTCGACAGAGCCGCGGATGACTTTCGTGAAGCGATAACCGTGTTTTTGGTAGAACCGCATCGCATCGAGGTTATCGTTGGTCGTGGTGGCGACCATCTTGGTCAACTTGGTGGCCTGCGCGCGGGCTTCTGCGGCGTCCAGCAGCTTGCCACCGATGCCTTGGTGGGGTTGGGCTGAGTTCAACGAAACGACTTCCATCGCGTTGCCGTGAACGGTGTAGGTCACCAACCCCACCACCTCGTCGGATTCGGTCACCGCAACGATGCCGTTGAGGTCAGCAAGCCGGTATTGCCCAGAGCTGACGATCATCGTGTCGGTTTGCCAGTGATCTTTGAAGAACGCCTTGGCCTGATCGGCCCAGGCATCCATTTTCTCATAGCGAATGTTCATGACACTACTCCTTTCGCGATAGGCTCAGTATAGCACACAAATACGCGGGTTAGCGCTTGTTATCTGGATATCATCGTGGTAACGTATGGACTAATAATTAGAAAATGGTGATAAAATGACGCATCCGCAGGCAACTAACCGTATAACGTTTTCACAATGGCGTGCAACCGATCGATACTGGGCCAACTTGTTGTGGGGTGACCCGCAAGTGACGCGCTACATCAGCCGTAACGGGTTCGATCAAGCCGCCATCACGAACCGCCTGGCGCTGGAAGTGACCTCGCAAGAAGCAGATGGCGTGCAGTACTGGCCGCTGTTGACTGAAGACGGCAATTTGATCGGTTGTTGCGGCTTGCAGGCGCGCAGTGATGCCGGCGTCTATGAGCTCGGGTATCACTTGCGGCCACAATACTGGGGCCAAGGGTTGGCGAGCGAGGCCGCTGATGCCGTCGTGACCTTCGCCCGCACAACGCTTCACGCTTCGGCGTTGGTGGCCCGCCACCATCCGGAAAACGCGGCATCGCGTCACATCATCGTCGATAAGCTCGGGTTTGCGTTCACGCACAACGAAGTTTATTCGCCAACGGGGTTGGTGACGCCCACGTACCGCTTGTCATTGCGGCACCCGCAGGCAACGACGCGATTGCGGTTTGGCGTTTGGCAGGCCGGGCAGGCGGCGCTGGCCGAATTGCTGTGGGGCGATCCGCAAGTCACCGCGTTGCTCACCGCCAACGGGTTCACCCAAGCACAGATCCAAGAACGACTGACCGCGGAAGTTGCGTCGCTGGCCGAAGACGGAGTGCAGTACTGGCCCCTATATGCCCAAGACGGCGCCTTAGTCGGCTGTTGCGGCCTGCACGCGCGCGCCCAGGGTGAATACGAACTGGGCTATCACTTACGGCCGCAATACTGGCAGCAAGGCCTGGCGACGGAAGCGGCGACGGCGGTGGTGGCGTTTGCCAAGCAGGTGTGCCACGCCCCAGGGCTGATTGCCGGACACAATCCCGCCAACCAGGCCTCTAAGCATGTCTTGGCTAAGCTGGGGTTTCGCTACACCCACGACGTCTTCTACGCACCAACCGGCAAGAACAGCCCGATGTATCATCTGGATCTGATGAATTGAGCACTGCATCGGCAAACATCAAAACAGCCCGCAAGCGCTTCGTTCGCCTGCGGGCTGTTTTTTGGTTTTAACGGTTTTCTTTTGCGACAGGACGCCAGACGCCAAGGATTAACCCGGCGATGATGGCCCCGATCAGCAGGGACATGATGAACCCAAATTTCTGGTTGGTCAAGGCCAGCGCCACGATGCCACCGTGAGGCGCAGGGACGTTGACGTGCCACAGCTGGCTGAGACCGCCGGCAATGGCAGAACCGATGACGCTAGAGCCGATGACATGCACCGGATCGGTAGCGGCAAACGGGATCGCGCCTTCAGTGATGAAGGTCAGGCCCAAGACATAGTTGGTCAGCCCGGAGTTGCGTTCGGTTGCGGTGAATTTCTTCGGGAAGAAGGTCGAAGCGATCGCGATGGCCAAAGGTGGGATCATGCCACCGATCATGACAGCAGCCATCCAGCGGCCGTCTTTGAAGTTAGAGGCTTGATAGATCCCGATGGCGAACGTGTATGCCGCCTTGTTGAACGGGCCACCCATGTCGATAGACATCATCCCGGCTAAGATCACACCGACGAGGATCGCGTTGTCAGTCCCCATGCCTTCCAGGAAGCCGATCAAGGCACCGTTGACGGCGGCGAAGATCGGGTTGACGATGAAGAACATAATCAAGCCCATCAAAGCCAAACCGACAACTGGGTAGATCAAGATGGTCTTTAGGCCATCCAAAGAGTGGGGCATCCCGGCAAAAAGCTTCTTCAAGCCGACAATCATCCACCCGGCGATGAACCCGGCGGCTAAGCCACCGATAAAGCCGGCAGGGTTTTGGGCCTTAACCACTGAAGCGGCAGTCAAGGTGGCCATGTAGCCCCCAACAAACCCTGGCATCAACGCCGGCCGGTCCCCGATGGAAACCGCGATGTAAGCGGCCAGGATTGGAACCAAGAAGCTGAAGGCGTAGTTACCTAAGTTGTTGGTGAAGGTGAAGGCCAGCGAATGGACGCCCAGCCAGTTTTCGAAGATGAAAGACAGCGCCATGATGATCCCACCACCGACAACGAACGGTAACATGTTGGAAACGCCGTTCATGAGGTCTTGGTAGATCTTGTTCCAGGTGCTCTTGCCTTCAGTGTCTTCGCTGTCAGTGGTAGCAACACCGCCTTCAGCGTGGAAAATTGGGGCCTTTTCATCGATCGTGTCTTGGATCAATTCCTCGGGCTTCTTGATGCCGTCGATCACCGGCCGGTTCAGCAGGTGTTTGCCGTCAAAACGGGCCATTTCGACTTTTTTGTCTGCGGCGACGATGACGCCCACGGCGCGATCGATGTCGCTGGCGGAAAGCAGGTGCTTGACGCCTTCAGAGCCGTTGGTTTCGACTTTGATGTCGACGTTCATCTTCTCAGCAGTTTCTTTTAACGCTGCTTCGGCCATGTAAGTATGGGCGATCCCGGTTGGGCAGGCGGTGACGGCGACGATGTAAGGCTTAGTTGCAGGGGTGGCTGCAGCCGCGGCGGCTTCTTTGGCTTTTTGGGCGTCTTCGTCTGCTTTGTCCTTGGCTTCTTTGACCGTTTGGGCGTCTGCAAAAAGGCGTTGAACGTCGTCAGGGGTCTTGGCTTGCTTGAGGGCAGCGACCAAGTCCGGGTTGATCAAGAGGCTGGACAAGGCGGCCAAAGCTTGCAAATGCGTGTTGTTGGCGCCTTCTGGGGCGGCGATCATGAAGAATAAATGCACCGGCTGGCCGTCGAGGGCGTTGAAGTCGATGCCGGCGTCGCTTTTGGCAAACAACACGGTGGCCCGCTGGACGGCCGCGTCTTTGGCGTGGGGCATCGCAATGCCGTCGCCGATGCCGGTGGTGGATTCGGCTTCACGCTTCAAGATGTCGTTGCGATAAAGTTCAAGATCAGTGATGATGCCTTGTTCGTGGTACTTGGCGGTCATTTCATCGATCGCAGACGCCTTGTCGGTTGCCTTGAGATCCATGATCATGACGTCTTTAAGTAATAATTCTCGAATGTCCATGCTGTCCTCCTATAATTCGTCGATCGTGATGGTGGCCAAGACCTCATCGATCTTTGCTTTGTCCGCCAGATCGATAGAAAATGCGGTGGCGCTGCCGCAGGCCAAGGCCACTTTGAAGGCCTCAAGGGCTGAGCCGGTTTGGGTCAAGGTACCGGTGAAGCCAGCCAGCATCGAATCGCCAGCGCCAACGGAATTTTTCACCGGGGCGCTTTTGACGTAGCCGTGGTAGGCGTGATCTGCCGTGATCATCAGACCGCCTTTGCCTGCCATCGACACTAAGACGTGCTGGGCGCCTAACTCGAGTAATTTGCGCCCGGCGGCAACGGTGGCTTCCAGCGTTGGGTATTCCGCATCGCCAAAGAGCTCGGCCAATTCGTGATGGTTGGGTTTCACGACCAATGGGTGTGAGCTCAAGGTATCCATCAAGGCCTGGCCGGTGGTATCGATGACAAATTCGGCGCCGGCTTGTTTGATGTCCGGAATCAAGTCGCGATAAAAAGTTTCAGGCAGGCCGGTTGGCAATGAGCCTGCCATCACAACGATGTCCTCGGGTTGCAGGCGCTGGCGCAGGGTGGCCTTGAAGGCAGCAATTTCGTCTTCATGAATGGTCGGCCCGGCGGCGTTGAGCTCGGTTTCTTGGTCGGCTTTAAGCTTGACGTTGATCCGGGAATCTTCGGCGATCGGGGTGAAATCGGTTTGCAGGCCCAAAGCGGCGAGACAATCGGTCAAAAACCGGCCGGTGAAGCCGCCGGCAAAACCTAACGCGATGGAAGGCACGGCAAGCTGCTCCAGAATCCGTGACACGTTGATGCCTTTGCCGCCGGGAAGCTTGTGTTCACTGGTCAGACGATTGACCAGGCCAAGCTGAAGTTGGGGTAAGCCGATCACGTAATCAATCGACGGGTTTAAGGTCACTGAGTAAATCAAGGTTGAACCTCCTGAATGTTGGGGTAACCGGCGTAAACCGGCGAAAGTGAGCCGATATCTGTCGTTAAGATGGTGACTTGCGTGATCGCCGCAAACACGGCGTTGCTCACGGTGCCGAATTTACTCGGATCGGCGAGGACCACGGTTTGATGGGCCTGGTCGATGGCGGTTTGTTTGACGATCGCTTCTTCTGCATCAGGCGTCGTCAACCCAAACTTGGGTTGGATGCCGTTGGTGCCGAGAAAGGCAAAATCAAAGTGCCGCTGCTGCAGGCTGTTGACGGTTTCCGCGCCAACGGTGGCCTTGGTGGCAGATTTGATCTTGCCGCCGAGGATATACGCATCGATGTTGGCATCGGCTAAAGCCGACGCGTTATCAACACCGGTGGTGACGACGGTGATGTCGCGGTTGGCCAGCAACGGGATCATCTGCGCCGTCGTGGTGCCGGCGTCGAGAAACACGCAGGCGTGTGCCGGCACCATGGCCGCGGCCGCTTGGGCGATCTGGCGTTTGGCCGCCAGGTTCTGCGCGGCTTTTTCGTGGACGCTGGCTTCGATTGGCGCGGTGGCTAAGCGTTCCGCGCCGCCATGGATGCGGCGGAGTTTGCCAGCCTCTTCGAGTTCACCCAAATCGCGGCGAATCGTGGATTCAGAGGCGTTCAGCGCCTGCATCAAATCTTTGAGCTTAACGACCGGTGTCGCTTGAAGTTGATTAAGAATGTAACGTTGACGTTCTTCTGTAAGCATTTGCACTCACCTCACAACGAACAGTATACGCTAAAAACGGTCACAATCAACCTGATTCTTTCAAAAACATTCAAAAAATCGTGCATAAGCGTTCAGTCACATTTTTTGTACCTACAAATGTCTGTAACCCCTTTCATTTGTGGGAACAAATATGGTACATTATCTGGGAAGGGGGAATCCACTATGGGCAAATTAGGCATCTCAGTTTATCCGGAACGTTCAACTTATGAAAAAGATGCGGCTTATCTTGAACTGGCCGCTCAACATGGTTTCAAGCGCGTGTTCACGTCGCTGTTAGAGATCAAAGGTGACGCAGATGTGGTCGTCGCCAACTTCAAGCGGGTCATCGCCAAGGCCAACGACCTCGGGCTGGAAGTGATGGTCGACATCAACCCGGCCCTTTTTAAACAGCTCGGCGTTACCTATGATAATCTCAAGTTTTTCCACGACCTGGGTGCGTGGGGGGTCCGCTTGGATCTGGGCTTCACCGGGGCGGAAGAAGCGGCGATGTCGCGCAATCCGTACGGCTTGAAGATCGAAGTCAACATGTCGCAAGGTACCCATTACATCGATAACATCATGAGCTTCAACCCCAACAAGGGTAACTTGCTGGGGTCGCATAACTTCTATCCGCACCGCTTCTCCGGCCTCGGACAAGCCTTCTTCGATCGGGCAACGGCGATGTACACGCGGTATAACCTCAACACCGCGGCGTTTGTCAACGCTCAGGCCGCCACCTTTGGGCCGTGGCCGACGCAAGACGGGCTGTGCACGCTGGAAGCTCACCGCGGACTACCGATCGCCACGCAGGTGAAGCATTATGTGCTACTCGGGACGATCGATGATGTCATCATCGGCAACGCCTATGCGTCTGAAGCCGAATTGGCCGCGGCCCAAGCGGCATTCACCGCGGATTACCCGAGCCTGCGCGTGGTGCCGGACGCGACAGCCACGGCCTTGGATAAAGAGTTGTTATTTGCCAATGCGCACAGCTATCGTGGCGATGCTTCCGAGTATCTGTTGCGCTCGACACAAACGCGGGTCAAATACGCGGATCGCGATTTTGCCCCCCACCACACGGTCGCTATCGTCCGCGGGGATGTGTTGATCGATAACAACGGCTATGGCCAGTACAAAGGCGAAACCCAGATCGCGCTAAAGCCGATGCCAAACGATGGCCGGGTCAATGTTGTCGGCCATGTCCATCCAGACGAACTTTTCTTATTAGATTACCTCAAACCGTGGAGCGGGTTTACGATGACTGAAGCCTGAATCCGCCGCCATGGCACCGTTACCAGACAAACAGCCTCGCCAAGAATCCTTGGCGAGGCTGTTTGTCTGCGCTTGTGGCTGGTATAATGAAACGAGTATGGTCGCATTGCAATGCAGCTTAGTTTTCGTTATGATATATAGACTATAAACACGGGCTAACAGGAGGATGTTATGTTTGTCGATCAGGTGACAGTTGAAGTACAGGCCGGCAAAGGCGGCGACGGCATGGTCGCTTTTCGGCATGAAAAGTTTGTGCCGTTTGGCGGACCTGCCGGCGGTGATGGCGGCCGCGGAGGAAGCATCATCTTCTATGTTGATGAAGGGCTACGGACGCTGATGGATTTTCGCTATCAGCGACATTTTAAGGCCAAGCACGGCGGCAACGGGCAAGGCAAGTCGATGTACGGGCGCAAGGCAGAAGACCTGCGCGTGGCGGTGCCGGCTGGCACGACGGTCACCGACGCGGACACCCATGAGCTGATCGGCGATCTCACCGAACCCGGTCAAGAGCTGGTTGTCGCGCGCGGCGGTCGTGGTGGGCGAGGGAATATCCATTTTGTCTCGCCTAAAAACACGGCGCCGGAAATTGCCGAAAACGGCGAGCCGGGCACGCATCGTTACGTCCAGCTCGAGTTGAAGGTGTTGGCCGATGTCGGGCTGGTGGGTTTTCCTTCTGTTGGGAAATCGACGTTGCTGTCAGTGGTCACGTCAGCCAAGCCCAAAATCGCGGCTTACCAGTTCACGACACTGGTGCCTAACCTAGGCATGGTGCAACTTGACGACGGCACGGATTTTGTCATGGCTGATCTGCCTGGTCTGATTGAAGGGGCCTCGACCGGGGTCGGTTTGGGAATCCAGTTCCTGCGGCACGTTGAGCGCACGCGGGTCATCTTGCATCTGGTTGAGATGGATCCTAACTCCGGTCGCGAACCGATTGAAGACTACCATCAAATTCGCCAAGAGCTGGCGACTTATGATGATACGATCTTAGAGCGGCCACAGCTGGTGGTGGCGACCAAACTCGATCTGCCTGGCGCCCAAGAGCGTTTTGCTGAATTCAAGCAGGCGTTGTTGGCCGAAGGCGTCGATGAAGGTGACATCTTTGAGATCTCCAGCATCACCCACGCCGGCGTGACGGATCTGATGCACAAAACGGCCCAAGCCTTGAAAACGGCGCCGGTCTTTGTGCCTAAGGCGATCCAAGAAGCCGCTGACTATCAGTTTGAAGATCACACCGCTGATATTCATGTCGAACGCGACGATGACGGCGTGTTCGTCTTGACAGGCGAGAAGCTCGAACGGGCCTTCCAGATGGCTAACTTGGACCATGACGATGGGGTCGTGCGCTTTGCTCGCCAGTTGCGTGGGCTCGGTGTCGACGACGCTTTGCGGGCGGCAGGCGCCCAGCAAGGTGATCTGGTGGCGATCGACGACTTTACATTCGAATTTGTAGAATAATCACCCAATAGGGGGGTGATTAAAAAAGGCGGGTTACAAATTGGCAACTAACAAAAGGAAACCGCGGCGGTATATCACCGGCTTTGACGGCTTGCGGAGCCTTGGGGTCTTTGGGGTGATCTTGTATCACCTGCGGCCGGACCTATTCCGCGGTGGTTATCTGGGTGTTCCTATCTTCATGGTGGTGTCGGGTTATCTCATCACCGATGGCTTATTGACGCAGCTTGATCGTTCTGGCCGCATCGATCTGAAGACGTTTTTCCTCAAACGCATTCGCCGGCTCTATCCCGGCTTGGTAGCTGTGTTGTTCGCGACCAGCGCTTATATCGCGCTGTTTGCCCACAACCTGTTACATAACCTGCATCTGGTGGTGCTGGCCAATCTGACGTATGTCTATAACTGGTGGCAGATCGCCCACGGGGAATCGTATTTCGCCAGGTTTGCCGGCGCTTCACCGTTCACCCATCTGTGGACGCTGTCGATCGAAGGCCAGTATTATCTGATCTGGCCGTTCATCGTCTGGGGCCTGGTCTTCTTGGTCAAAAACCGTAGCCGGATCTTCAACACGGTTTTCTTACTGGCGGTGATCAGTGCCGTGTGGATGTTCATCTTGTATCATCTGACGATGACCGGTCCGACCAGCGATCCCAGCCGGCTGTATTACGGCACCGACACCCGTGCTTTTTCGATCTTGCTAGGCGCGGCGTTGGCCTTCATCTGGCCGAGCGCACACTTGTCACTGCACATTGGCAAACGCCAAACCCAGATGCTCGATGGCATCGGAGCCGTGGCGTTGGTCGGGATGCTGGCGATGGTGTTGTGGCTGAGCGACCAAAGTGCCTTCTTATATCAAGGCGGGATGTTCTTGTTCTCAGTCTTGACCACGTTCTTTGTGGCGGTGGTCGCCCATCCCGGTGCGCACTGGAACCGGTTCTTGACGAATCCGGTGTTCACCTGGATCGGCCGGCGCAGTTACGGGTTGTATTTATACCAGTTTCCAGTGATGATCTTTTGGGAAAGTCGGTTTCAAAATGCGGCTGACCACCAGCTGCTGTATCCGGTGTGTGAAGTCATCATCATCGTCTTGTTGACGGAGTTGTCATATCGCTATATCGAAACGCCGCTGGCCCACTTTGATTTCCGCCAGACCAAGACCTTCTTGGTGAACTTTGTCCATGGCAAGACTCACGGGGCCGCGCGCGTTGTGCCGGTGGTATCGGCGTTGATCATGCTCGTCGGGGCGGCTGGATTGGTCATGGCGCCTGGCGCCAAGTCGACGGCAGATTCATCGCCTCTGGCCAAGCAACTGAAGAAAAATAAAACGGCAACGAAGGCCAAAAAGGCCGAGCTGGCTGAGGCGCGCTCGCGCAACTCGGCATCGGCTTCGCTGGCCAAAAACCGCAAAGCGTCGTTGAGCTTGTCGATTTCGGCGTCGAAGACGGCGGAATCCAAGGCCAAGACGCATCCGGTCAACCGCGAGTTTGAGCGCTACGGGCTGTCGCAGGTCCAGCTCCAAAAAGCCCAAACCTTACAGGTCACCCTGATCGGCGACTCGGTCATGCTCGACGGCAAACCCTTGTTGCAACAGCTGATGCCTCACGCGTTTGTTGACGCGGCGGTATCCCGGCAGATGGTCGATACGATCAGCACGGTGTCGCAATACGCCGCCAGCGGCGCTTTAGCCGACAAGGTCGTGATCGGGCTGGGGACCAACGGCCCGTTTTCCGCGGCGGATTTTGACAAGATGATGGCCACGATCGGCAGCAAGCGGCAGGTCTATTGGATCAACGTGCATGTGCCGACGCGGACTTGGCAAAACCAGGTCAACGATTTGCTGCACACGGAACAAAACAAGTATCACAACCTGCATGTGGTTGACTGGTACCATGTGGCGACCGGCCATCCCGACTGGTTCTACAGGGATCAGGTACACATGAATCCAACCGGCAATCCGTACTATGCCACCACGGTGGTCAAGGCGTTGCTGAAGTAAATGTCGAAGACGGTGGGGGTGTGGCGCAATGAAGCGGCCATGCCCCTTTCATTGCGCCTGAGGGAAGGCGCGACTGCCACGCGGTGTGGTACACTGGATGCAAATGAAATTTATAGAATAGGAAGTACAGCATGGAAATCGAATTCTTAGGCACCGGCGCCGGTTCGCCTTCTAAAACGCGTAATGTGTCGAGTCTGGCGTTGAAGCTGCTCGATGAGCGCAACGAGGTATGGTTGTTCGATTGTGGGGAAGGGACCCAACATCAGATCCTCAAAACCACGATCCGGCCGCGCAAGGTGACCAAGATTTTTATCACACATCTGCATGGCGACCACATCTTTGGACTGCCGGGATTCTTGGCGAGCCGCGCCAATCAAGGCGGCGAAGCGCCGCTGACGATCTACGGCCCTGAAGGCATCGAGCGCTTCGTCCGCACGAGCCTGCAGGTGACTCAAACCCGGCTGCCATACAAACTGAACTTCAAGCTGTTGGCCAATCCTGGCTTGGTGTTTGAAGACACGACCTTCAAGGTGACGTTTGACACGCTGGATCATCGCATCCAGAGTTTTGGCTTCCGCATCGAAGAAAAGCCGCACGAAGGCGTGCTGCTGATCGATAAGGTGAAGGCCGCAGGGATTCCGAGCGGGCCGGTATACGGGAAGCTGAAGGCCGGGTTGACCGTGACGCTGGCCGACGGTCGGGTCGTCAATGGGCAAGATTTCATCGGCCCGACCCAACCCGGCCGCACGGTCGCGATCTTAGGCGACACCCGCAAAACCGCCCACACGCTGGAATTGGCCGCAGACGCTGATGCTTTAGTGCACGAAAGCACCTTTGGCCCGGATGAAGCAAAGCTGGCCCACCAGTATTATCACGCGACGAATATCCAGGCGGCCAAGCTCGCCAAAGAGGCCAACGTCCATCAACTGTTGTTGAACCATATCTCCGCACGTTATGTGGGCAAAGGGTCGGCAATGCTGGAAAAGTCTGCGCAAAAGATCTTCGCCAACACGCATGTCGTGCATGATCTGGAAGCCGTTGAGATCCCATTCCACAAGGAGGTCCCTCATGTCGTTAGCTGATCAAGTAGTCGTCGTCACCGGTGGCTCATCGGGGTTGGGCAAAGCCATCGGCCTGGAAGCCGCCAAGCGCGGAGCCACTGTTGTCTTTTTGGCCCGGCGGCGAGAGCTGTTGGGCCAGGCGCAGGCAGAAGCCAGCGCGTATTCCGGCAAGCCTGCGTACGCTTATGCCTTAGACGTCGGGGACCCAACGGCGGTGGAAGCGGTGGTTGGCAAGTTGCAAGCCACTGTCGGCCAAGTCGATGTCTTGGTCAACGCCGCGGGGTTCGGGCATTTTGCCAACGCGTTAGACACGCCGATGCCGCTAGTGGAAGCGATGCTGCGCACCAACGTTTTGGGCACGATGTACATGACCCAGCTGGTCGGCAAGCAGATGATCACGGCCGGCCACGGCCATATCGTCAACATCGCCTCGATGGCAGGCAAAATCGCAACGCCAAAATCGGCGATCTATTCCGCGTCGAAATTTGCGATTGTTGGTTATTCCAACGGCTTGCGGCTCGAGCTACGGCCGTATGGGGTGCGGGTGACGACGGTCAATCCAGGCCCGATCGCCACCGAGTTTTTCAAAGCTGCCGAGGCGCTGGATTACTTCAAGTCGGTTGACGCGATCGCGCTGGATCCACAGAAGCTGGCCAAGCGGATCGTCAACGCGTTCAACCGCCCGGTGCGTGAGATCAACGCGCCTGCGATCATGAGCTTGGCGGCGGCTGGGTATACGTTGTTCCCGCATCTCGGGGATTGGCTGGCTGGTGGGGTCTTTAACCAGAAATAAGGGTTTGGAGGAGACAGATGAAAAATCAACAGCGTTTGATTGTCGGCATCGTGCTGGCGCTAGTCTTGATTATTTTTGCGTTACTCAACGGGCAGGCTGTTACCGTGAACTTCTTCGGGGCGATGGTCCACTGGCCGCTGATCGTGGTCATCGTGGTGGCGGTGTTGATTGGCGCGTTGATCGCTGTGCTGATCACGACCACCAGCAACGCGAAAAACCGCAAGGCCTTGAAGCAGTTGCAGGCCGAAGTCGATGCGCTGCACACAGACGTCGACAAGCAGATCGAAGCAGCGACGGCGCCTTTGAAGGCAGAAAATCAGAAGTTGCAAACGCAGCTTAAGGCTAAAGACTGAGATAAAATCGACCGGGAGACCGGCCGATTTTTACGTTTCTGACCTTTACTGACTATTACGAAATTGTTACAATGATAACGATAAGAAATGTCAAGAAGGGAGCACTCTCCATGAATCCAGATAAGTTCACCCAAGCGGTCACCGAAGCCTTGGCGGCCGCCCAACAGATCGCGCAGGTACGGCACCACCAAGAAATCGATGTGCCGGAAATGTTCAAGGCGATGGTTCAGCCCAATCAATTTGCCAGCCAGGTCTATCAAGAAGCCGGCATCAACCTTGACGGCTTGAACGCCGTCATCGACAAGGCGCTCGATGATGAGCCTGTGGTCGAAGGCGCGACGCAATACGGGCAAAATGCCAGCCAGAGCCTTTATCAGCTGTTTTCTGCCGCAGACCGCGTCCGTGAACAGCTTGGGGACGAATATATCGCCACCGAGGCCGTTTTGCTTGCGTTGTTCGATCAGCAATACTTAGCCATCACCAAGTATCTACTGGATAACGGCTTGACCCAAAAGAAATTGCGCAAGGTCGTCGACAAGCTGCGTGGTGGGGCCAAAGTCACCTCCAAGACGGCAGAAAACAACTACCAAAGCCTGAAAAAATACGGTACTGATCTGGTTCAAGAGGCTCGCAGCGGCAAGATGGATCCGATCATCGGCCGCGACGATGAGATCCGCGATGTGATCCGGATCTTGTCGCGCAAAACCAAAAACAACCCAGTGCTGATCGGCGAGCCCGGGGTCGGGAAAACCGCGATCGTCGAAGGCTTGGCGCAACGGATCGTCCGCCAAGACGTGCCGGACAACCTCAAGGATAAGACGATCATCAGCTTGGATATGGGTAGCCTGCTTGCCGGGGCCAAGTACCGCGGCGAGTTTGAAGAACGCTTCAAAGCCGTGCTCAAAGAGGTCCAGCAGGCGGAAGGCCAGATCATCTTGTTCATCGACGAGATCCACACCATCGTCGGCGCCGGCAAGGCCGAAGGGGCGATGGACGCCGGCAACTTGCTCAAGCCCATGTTGGCACGCGGCGAGTTGCACCTGATCGGGGCGACCACCTTAGACGAGTACCGAGAAAACATCGAAAAAGACAAGGCCTTGGAACGCCGCTTCCAGCGAGTGTTGGTCCAAGAGCCAAGCGTCGAAGACACCATCTCGATCTTGCGGGGGCTCAAAGAGCGCTTCGAGATCTTCCACGGCGTTCGGATCCACGACGCGGCCTTGGTCGCCGCGGCGACGCTGGCGGATCGCTACATCACCGATCGCTTCTTGCCCGACAAGGCGATCGACCTGGTCGATGAAGCCAGCGCCAACATCAACGTCGAGATGAATTCCCGGCCTACAGAACTCGACGTGGCCGAGCGGCGGCAGATGCAGCTGGAAATCGAAGAACAGGCGCTGACCAAAGAAACCGATGCGGCTTCGCAAAAACGCCTCGAGCAACTGCGGCACGAACTGGCAGATCTCAAAGAGGAAACCAACCGGCTCAAGGCTCAGTGGGACGCGGAAAAGAAAGACATCAACGCCGTCAACGACAAGAAGGCTGAAATCGACAAGGCCAAACACGAGCTGGAAGACGCCCAGGCCAAATACGACCTTGAAACTGCTGCGCGCCTGCAACACGGTACCATCCCGCAACTGCAACAAGAGCTTGCGGATATGGAAAAGGCGGACCGCCCGGATGAATGGCTGGTGCAAGAATCGGTCACGGAAAATGAAATCGCCGCTGTGATTTCGCGGCAAACCGGGGTGCCGGTCGCCAAGCTGGTGCAAGGCGATCGCCAGAAGCTGATGCACCTGGCAGACAATCTTCACAAGCGGGTCGTCGGCCAAGACGAAGCGGTGACCTCGGTCGCAGATGCGGTGCTGCGCTCTCGCGCGGGGTTGCAAGACCCGAGCCGGCCGCTGGGGAGCTTCTTGTTCCTCGGCCCGACCGGGGTCGGTAAAACCGAGCTGGCCAAGACGCTGGCGGATGCGTTGTTTGATTCAGAAAAGCACATGGTCCGCATCGATATGTCTGAATACATGGATAAGATCAGCGTTTCGCGGCTGGTTGGTGCCGCACCTGGGTATGTTGGGTATGAAGAAGGCGGACAGCTGACCGAAGCCGTCCGGCGCAATCCCTACACGATCGTGTTGCTCGACGAAATCGAAAAAGCCCATCCAGACGTGTTCAACATTTTGTTGCAGGTCTTAGACGACGGCCGGTTGACCGACAGCCAAGGGCGCACCGTGAACTTCAAAAACACGATCATCATCATGACCTCCAACCTCGGTTCGGAAGCCTTGCTCGACGGGATGGCGCAAGACGGCACGATTTCAGACGAGCGCCGGGCGCAAGTGATGAAGCTGGTCCAAGGCCACTTCAAGCCAGAGTTCTTGAACCGGATCGATGACATCATCATGTTCAACCCGCTGCGGTTGCAAGATATCGAAAAGATCGTGATGAAGGATCTAGAGCACCTCAATAAGCGCTTGCAACAACAAGACATCACGCTAGACGTGACGCCGGCGGCCGAAGAGTGGCTGGCAGACAAAGGCTACGAACCCGCCTACGGGGCGCGGCCGTTGCAGCGTTTGATCACCAATGCGGTTGAAACGCCGCTGGCCAAGAAGCTGATCGACGGTAGCATCTTGCCGCAAAGCACCGTTTCCTTAGGCGTCGAAGAGGGGAAACTCACCTTCGCCACCAAGGCGCGTGAGGCCCAGCCGGAAGACTGAGCGATCTCCAAAAAATAAGCGTACCGACATCTCGCCCAAGTGGTGGGAGATGTCGGTACGCTTTTTTAGGCACGACAAAGACACGTTTTGAGGTACCAAAACGTGTCTCGGCAGGCCAATTCTTGCCTAGCTCTTCGTTGCTTTTATTCATCTTTATTGGTGGTACGGTTCGATTACCCTGTCCTTGCCGTGGTATGGTCACACAGCTTCATGGCGCGTGCGCTCTGGGTAGTAGGATCCCGGCACGAGGCCGACGAACCCGATCCAGTATGCCCCCAAGGAAGCAAGCGACCCTGCAGTGCCGCTTCAAGGAGACACGATGAATTCGTTATCAAGATAACACGTGTACAATCTAAATGCAAGCGTTTTGACGAAAAAATTTAGATTGGTCTATGTGTCGTCAATGTCGAAATATCTGAATATTTCGGCATAAAAACTCAAATTATATCAAATTGGTTTATAGTCTTGATGGTATTGGTGAATAACAGTAACCACGGCTGATACCGACACGAGCGGAAATCTTGAAGCCCGGCGAAAACAGCGGCCTGCCGAGGCGTGAAGGCGGATCCAGTCACTGTTGGCGGAAATCTTCTGTTAAGGTCTTGCCTTGACGGCCATTTTCTAGTAATATAAGGGTTGCTGTGATAGTCTATTGATTATCCAATGCGCCGGATGCAGATTTGCCTTGCATTTTCTGAATTGTCCGGTATAGTAGAAAAGAAATCTAATACAAAGGGGTTTTCCGCTCATGGCAGTTCCAGCACGCAGAACTTCAAAGACCAAAAAGCGTATGCGCCGTGGCCACATCAAGTTGAATGTGCCTAATTTGCAATTTGATGCAACGACCGGCGAATATCGCGTTTCTCATCACGTATCACCTAAGGGTTACTACAAAGGTGCCCAAGTGATCAAGAAAGACACGAACGCTTAGTCAAAAATACCAGCCCGACGGTTGGTATTTTTTTGTGCAATTGGACAATCTGGTTTTATGTACCAGCTAACATGGTATACTGGGTACAGGAGATGATCAATATGGCAACACAAGCAGCATTTGAGACTTATCTGGCCAAGTTGCAACAGGCCAATCTACCGCGGTGGACGGACCTGCCGCAATTTGATCTGTATATGGATCAAGTCGTCCAGTTCGTCAACGAGATCGTGACGCCTTTGGGCCTGGATCCGTTGACGGCGACGATGGTGAACAACTATGTCAAAAAAGGCGTGATTTCGGCGCCGCTGAAGAAGAAGTATCACCGCGGCCAGTTGGCCAATATTTTGGTGATCGCGATCTTGAAGCCGGTGTTTAACCTCGACACGATCGCGGCAGGGATCAAGTATCAGCTGATCGATCGCCAACCCGCCCAGGCCTTTGACGCGTTTATTTTGGCGTTCATCGGGGCCGTGCAACAGGCCAATTCTGATTTTACCGGGGAAGTCACGATCAACCGGGTCAACAAGGAAGACACGACCAACATCCAAAGCGCGATGGTGGGTTTGGCGATCAACGCGGTGTTGGAGAAGTTGTTGGTGGAAAGCATGGTGGCGACGGTCGCACCGGCACCGACAGTGAAGAAAAAGAAGGCATAACATGCAACTGACCATTCTGTCGACAAGTGATACGCACGGGTATGTGTTACCGACGAATTACGCGACGCGCGCTCAACACCAACCGTATGGGTTGAGCCGCGCGGCGACGGTGGTTGGCCAGTTGCAGGCCGCATCAGAAGCGGCGCTTGTACTCGATAACGGCGACTGGTTGCAAGGGTCGCCGTTGGCGTATTACGCCGCCCGCGTTGCCAAAGACCCGCAAGTGTTGACTGCGGCGTATGCACCGATCGGCTATGATGCCGGCGTGTTGGGCAACCATGAGTTTAATTACGGACTGCCATATTTGCGCCAGGCACTGGCACAGCTGAATTATCCAACGCTGTGTGCGAACATTTTGCATGCTGGGCAGCCGGCGTTCGGGCGGGCCTATCAGATTTTCGTCAAAAACGGGGTCCGCATCGCGGTGCTCGGGTTGACGACGACGTTCATTCCACATTGGGAGCTCCCGGCAAATATCGCCGGTCTGCAGTTTGTCGACGCGGTTGCGTGTGCGAAAGAATGGGTGCCGCGCCTGCAGGCCCAAGCGGATGTCGTCGTGGTGGCCTATCACGGCGGGTTCGAGCGGGCGCTTGAAACTGGGCGGCCGACAGAAAAGCTCACCGGTGAAAACGAGGGCTACGCCTTGACCCAGATCCCAGGCGTCGACGCCTTGATCACCGGCCATCAACACCGCGAACTGGCAGGCGTCGTCAACGGGGTGCCAGTGACGCAACCCGGCCAGCGCGGGAGCAATGTGGGCGTCATCACGCTACAGTTGCAACAACAGGCCAATGGCTGGCAGGTCGCAGGCGGGACGGCACGGTTGGCGCCAACGGGTTCGGCAAACAGTGCACCGGCGATCGTCAGCACGCTTGCGACGACCCAGCAGCAAGTCGAATCCTGGCTGGATTCGCCGCTGGGTCATGTTGTCGGCGACATGCGGATTACCGACGCGTTTGCCGCGCGGGTGCAGGAGACGCCGTATGTCGAGTTTGTCAACCGCGTGCAGATGGCGGCGGTGGGGACGGATATCGCCGCCACGGCGCTGTTTAGCAACGAAGGGCAAGGTTTTGGCGCCACCATCACCATGCGCGATGTGGTGACTAACTATGTGTATCCCAACACGGTGGTGCGTATGCAAGTCAGCGGGGCTGATCTGCGTGCCGCGCTGGAACAAAGCGCCAAGTACTTCAGCCTCGACCAGGATGGCAAGCTGATCGTCACGCCGCGCTTCATTCGGCCTAAGCCGCAACATTATAACTACGACATGTATCAAGGCCTCGATTACACGCTGGATATCACCCAGCCTGTCGGCGCGCGCGTCACCAAGCTGACTTATCATGGCCAACCGGTGCAGTCCGCGGCCACGTACCAGATCGCGCTGAATCAGTATCGCGCCAGCGGTGGTGGCAACTATCGCATGTTTGATCCCAGCAAGATCGTCTTCGAGAATCAAACCGACATGACGGAACTGATCGCCGAGTGGTTGCGCAAGCATCCCGAGCTGAAGGCGACTGTCGATCATAATTATCACGTGCTGCCGAAAATGTGACAACGAGTCACATTGGGGTTGTATTCGGTTTTGACGCGCTGTATTCTTGAGTTCAGACTTTACGATAAAGGGTGAAACAATTCTAATGAAGAAAATCTTCTCAGTTGCCCTCGGCCTGCTGGCGGTCATCAGCCTCAGTGCCTGTGGCAAACAACTTTCAACGTCCAAAACGACATACAAAGCGACTGGCATGGTCGCAGTGATCAAAGGCGATGCCAACGGCCATCAGCGCGTGCATTATGACGCGCCGACAGCCACCGGCTCCGCTAAGGTCAATTCCGGCAAGTTCGTGATCACCGTGCCAATGAGCACGAAGGCGCAAACCGTCAAGCTGAGCGCTGACAGCCAAAAACGGCAGGTGACCGTCAAGAAGGCGGAGCCGATCAGCTCGTATCAACAGTTTGCCAAGACCTTCAACCAGGCGGTCGTCGCCACCGCTTTGCCGGCTTCTGTGCAGAAACAGCTGCAACAAGCCGCCACAAAGAAGGCGCCGACTGCAGCTGCCGTTGCCAGCATGCCGCCTGCCCAACAAGCGGCCTACGCCAAGCAACAACAGGCACTACAAGCTGAAATGGTGAAGGCCCAATCCGCCACCAAAGACCGGCAGTTGCCGACCACGATCTCCGGACTCAAGCAGGCCTTAGCCACCGATGGCGGTAAGGTGCGGGTGAACGTCCAAAACGGGCAGCTGATCAGCGCCACCGACGTGGTCAGCGTCAAGGCGCTGAAGACCAAGTCCGGCAAGGCGGCCTTTGGGACCCAGTTCGGGTTGTTGGTCAACGCCACCGGCGCCGATGCCAAAAAAGTCGGCAACGCCTTTTCCAAGCAGGTCAAAGACGCCAAAAGCGGCTCGACCACGACTAAAACCATCCGCGATCACGGGGTGAAGTTCAATCTCGGGTTGTCGGCCGATCATCTCTACATCTACATGACAAAATAGGTCAAAAAAAAATCGCCAACCGGCGATTTTTTTTATACTTCACGTTGTTTAGGGGTTTCTGCAGGTGTCGAAGCCTTGAAGATCGGTGGTAAAACCCACAAGATTACGACAAAGATCGCAGAAACGATCAGGCTAAGCGTTGGGTTGTAGGGCGCGTTGTTCAACGCACCGATCAAAAAGCCAATGACTTGGCCGAGGATGAGTCCCCAGAAAATGGTTACGATATAGCGCATAGGATCCCTCTTTTCTTACCTCATCTTATCACCGTCGCAAGAGATTGCCAACATTTTCGGGTATAATTAAATCGAGGTGAAACCATGACGTTCACACACTTACAAGTGCAAAGCAGTTATTCATTATTACAGAGTCCGCTGACGATCCAAGCGCTCGTTGCCACCGCCAAGGCGCGGGGGTATTCGGCGATCGCCTTGACAGATACCAACGTGATGTACGGGGTGGTGGACTTTTACAGGCAGGCCCAAGCGGCAGGGATCAAACCGCTGCTGGGGTTGAAGATCGTGGTCCCAGACGCCACCTTGCTCGCCATTGCAGAAACCACCGCCGGCTATCATCAGCTCTTGAAGGTCAGCTCGGCCATCAAGCTGGCGGCGACGCCACCACGGCTGGCGGCCTTGCCGGCGTTTGACGGGATCGCGGTGATCGTGCCTGGGGCATATTTGTTGAGCACCGCGTTCAAAGACACCTGGCAAAGCGCAGACGACTTGCTGGCGGCGGTGAGAAGCAAACAGCCCGCCAGCCTGGCGTTGGGGCTGACGGCCGAAGAACTTGGCGGCGAGCTGCCAAACTTTGCCGCCGCGCGGGACTTGCCGCTGATGGCGCTTGGGGATGTTGCCTATCAAGAGCCTAACGACGCCTTTTCGCGCAAGGTCATGCAAACCATCGCCGCCGGCACCCAGCTGAACCTGCGGGATCCGACACTGATGGACCCCGGTCCCCAGTGGTTGACGCCACCGGCTGTCGCCGCCAAGCCATTCTTGGAGGCCGGCTTGACCGCCGCGGTCGCCAACACCACCGCGCTGGCAAAGCGCGCGAATGTGACCATCGAGTTCAAGCAGCCGCAGCTGCCGCATTACGCGACGCCTGACGGGCAGCCCGCCGCGGCCTATCTCAAGCAGCTCGCGTTTGCCGGGTTGAAGCGCCGGTTCAAAGACGAGCCGGTGCCAGCTGACTATACCAAGCGCCTGGATTATGAGCTTGGCGTTATCAGCCAAATGGGGTTTGATGATTATTTTCTGGTCGTGTGGGATGTGATGAATCACGCCCATGAAGTCGGCATCATGACCGGTCCCGGGCGGGGGTCTGCGGCTGGGGCGCTAGTTGCCTACGCGTTGGCGATCACCGAGGTCGACCCGATCGCTTACCATCTATTGTTTGAACGGTTCTTGAACCCCAACCGGGCGAACATGCCGGATATCGACTTGGATATTCCTGACAACCGTCGCGGCGAGCTGATCCAATATGTGCACGAGCGCTACGGGGATGACCACATGGCGCAGATCATCACCTTTGGGACATTCGGGGCCAAGCAGGCCTTGCGCGATGTCTGCCGGGTGTTTGGCCTCAGCCAATTTGAAAGCAACAAGTGGAGCGCGGCGATCCCCAAGGTGTTTCATATCGATCTGCAAACCGCCTACGAGAAATCCCAGCCGTTGAAAAACCTGGTGGGGGACTCGGAGCAGAATCAGACGCTTTTTGCCACCGCCTTGAAACTTGAAGGCCTGCCGCGCCATGATTCGACGCACGCTGCCGGGATCGTGTTGGCCCAAGAGCCGCTGACCGATACGGTTGCGTTGCAAACCGGCGGGGATGGCATCGCCCAGACGCAGGTGCCGATGGGCGACGTTGAGGCCCTGGGGTTGTTGAAGATGGACTTCTTAGGGCTGCGCAACCTGAACATCTTGGCGACGGCGAGCTATTGGGTGCAACGGCAAACCGGCAAGCCGTTTGCGCCCAAGGCGATCCCGCTGGACGACCAAAAGACGCTGGCGCTGTTTGCCCGCGGCGACACGAACGGGGTCTTCCAGTTTGAATCCAGCGGCATCAGGCGGGTCTTGCGGCAGTTGCAGCCGACGGCGTTTGAAGACGTCGTGGCCGTCAACGCCTTGTACCGGCCGGGACCGATGGAAAACATCGATCACTTCATCGCCCGCAAGCACGGCAAAGAGCCGATCACCTATCCGGCAGAGGCGCTGGCGCCGATCTTGGCGCCGACCTATGGCGTCTTGGTATATCAAGAGCAGGTCATGCAAGTCGCCAGCGCGATGGGCGGCTTCTCGCTTGGCGAAGCTGACCTGTTGCGGCGGGCGATGAGTAAGAAAAAAGCCGCCGTCTTGGCCGAAGAGCGCGCCAAGTTTATCGCCGGGGCCAAGGCCAAGGGGTATTCGCAAGACGTCGCAGAAACTGTCTATGCGTATATCGACCGGTTTGCCAACTACGGGTTCAACCGTAGCCATGCGGTGGCCTATAGCATGATCGCCTTTTGGCTGGCGTATCTGAAGTGTCATTTTCCCGCGGCGTTTTTTGCAGCCCTCATGAATTCGTCGTTGAGCAATCAAGAAAAGCTGCGGGTGTATGTGCAAGAACTCAAGCAGCGTAAGTTGCCGCTGTTGGGGCCAGACGTCAACCAAAGCGCGCGGTATTTCACCTTGGAACAAGGCGGGATCCGCTTCGGGTTGGCGACGATCAAAGGGGTGCGGCGCGATTTTGTCGATGCCGTGCTCGCTGCGCGCAAAAACGGCCCGTTCAAAGATCTCCGCGATTTCTTGCAGCGGCTGGATCCCAAGTGGTTGAAAGTCGAGACGCTGACGCCGTTGGTGTATGCCGGCGTGTTTGACCGCTTCTCAGATAACCGGGCGGCGACTTTGGCGAACCTCGGGGAGCTGATTGAAAGCATCAAGCTGGCAGGCAACGACGTCACGCTGTTTGCGGTGTTGGCGCCGAAACCGACAGTGGTGCCGGAGATGCCAGCCATCGAACGCCTGGATCAAGAAGCCGCGGTACTCGGCGTGTATCTCAGCGGGCATCCGGTCGATCGCTACGTGACGGCGTTGGCACCGTATCAAGCGGTGACGACCGCCGCGGAGTTGCAGGCGGACACGACGGTGACGGTGGTGTTGGTGATCCGCCGCATCAAGCGGATCCGCACCAAAAAAGGGCAGGAGATGGCTTTCATCGACGGCCAAGACGCCACCGGTAGCGTCAGCGTCACCGTTTTTCCCCGGGTGTATCCGGTCATGCGCGACTTTGAAGCCGGGCAGGTCGTGGTGGTGACAGGCAAAGTCGAGGCCAAAGACGGCCTGCAGATCTTGGCGAATCGACTGGAGCTGGGGGATGCGGCCTTGGCCAAGTTGCCACAAGCCAAACTGTTTGTGCAGCTGCCTGCGGATTTTGACCCAACCAGTCAGGCGGCTTTGCTGAAAACGCTAACGTCATTTTCCGGACCTGTACCAGTCATCACCGTGGTGGCGGCAACCCGTGAAACCACGCTGTTGGCAAAACGTTATTGGGTCCAGCCCAGTTCGGCCTTGGAGCACGCGCTGTCGGAACTGGTCGGTGATGCCAATGTGGTTCTGCAGCAACGATGATAAACTAATGAAAATCGCGAAAAAAGATTGAAATTTCGCGACATGATTTCTGAAAAGTGGTAAACTTATGGAGTATTTGAGATCGAGTCGCTGATCTTAATAAGATTACGCATGAGGTGAAATGATGAAACGCATTGGGATTTTGACCAGTGGCGGCGACGCCCCTGGTATGAACGCCGCTGTTCGTGCCGTGGCGCGTAAAGCCATGCACGAAGGTTTGGAAGTCTACGGGATCAACTACGGTTATGCCGGCTTAGTTGCAGGGGACATCTTCAAGATGGACCTGCACTCAGTTGGGGATAAGATCCAGCGCGGCGGAACCATGCTTTACTCCGCTCGCTACCCAGAATTCGCCCAAGAAGAAGGCCAGCTCAAAGGGATCGAACAGCTCAACAAGTTCGGTATTGAAGCGCTGGTCGTCATCGGTGGCGACGGTTCCTACCATGGTGCTTTGCGGTTAACTGAACATGGCTATAACGCCATCGGTTTGCCAGGGACGATCGACAACGATATCCCTTACACCGACTTCACGATCGGTTTTGACACCAGTGTCAACACGGTTGTGGAAGCCATCGACCGCCTTCGCGACACCGCGGCTTCTCACGAACGGACCTTCGTCGTGGAAGTTATGGGTCGTGGCGCCGGCGATATCGCCCTTTGGTCAGGGGTCGCAGGTGGTGCGCAAGACGTCATCATTCCGGAACACAACTTCGATGTGAAGCGCGTTGCGGACAACTTGCGCAAGTCTCGTGAACTCGGCCAAAAGCACGCCATCATTGTGTTGGCCGAAGGCGTGATGCATGCCAGCGAATTTGCTAAGGAACTCTCTGCTTATGGGGACTTCCAACTGCGTTCCACCGTTTTGGGCCACGTTGTTCGTGGCGGTGCACCAACCGCCCGCGACCGCGTTTTGGCTTCCCAAATGGGTGCTTATGCAGTCGAACTCTTGCTTGAAGGCAAGGGTGGTTTAGCTGTTGGCATTCAAAACAACAAGCTGAGCACGCATTCCATGCTCGACTTGTTCGAATCCAAGCATGAAGCTGAGTTGTCACTGTACGACTTAGCTCATGATCTGTCTTTCTAACTTAGTTTAAACTGACGTCCAGTCGTTTAAAAAAATTGTCAAAGGAGCGATTTCTTTTATGAAAAAAACCAAGATCGTTAGCACGCTCGGTCCTGCATCTAACACGACCGATATTATCGTCAAGCTGATCGAAGCGGGGGCTAACGTTTTCCGGTTTAACTTCTCTCATGGTGACCATGAAGAACACCTTGCGCGTTTGAACATGGTTCATGAAGCAGAAAAGATTACTGGCAAGACCGTCGGCATCATGCTCGATACCAAGGGTGCTGAAATTCGGACCACCGTCCAAAAGGGCAACAAGTTCGAACTCCACACCGGTGACGTGATGCGTATTTCGATGGATGATTCCATCGAAGGTACGCCTGAAAAGATTGCCGTAACCTACCCAGGTTTGTACGACGATACTCACGTTGGTGGCCACGTTCTGTTTGATGATGGCTTGATCGATACGTTGATCACCGAAAAAGACGAAGCTAACCGCGAATTGGTTGTTCGTGTTGAAAACGGTGGCTTGCTTGGCTCCCGTAAAGGTGTCAACGCCCCTGGTGTTGGGATCAACTTGCCAGGGATCACCGAAAAGGATGCCAACGACATCCGCTTCGGCCTCGATCATGGGATCAACTTCATCGCTGCATCCTTCGTTCGTAAGCCTCAAGATATCTTGGACATTCGCGAACTGCTCGAAGAAAAGGACGCCTTGAACGTCCAGATCTTCCCTAAGATCGAATCCCAAGAAGGTATCGACAACTTCGATGCTGTTTTGAAGGTTTCTGATGGCTTGATGGTTCCTCGTGGTGACATGGGTGTCGAAATTCCTTTCGAACAAGTGCCGCTCGTTCAAAAGACCATGATCAAGAAGGCTAACGCCGCTGGTAAGCCGGTTATCACCGCTACCCAGATGCTTGATTCCATGCAAGAAAACCCACGCCCAACCCGTGCGGAAGTTTCTGACGTTGCTAACGCCGTTTACGACGGTACCGATGCCACCATGCTTTCTGGCGAATCCGCTAACGGTGACTATCCTGTTGAATCTGTTGCCGCAATGGCACGGATCGACGAATACACCGAAAACGCAATGGAAAACAGCGATACATACGCGCTGAAGTCCTTTGCTAACAAGGAAAACGTCACCGAAGCTGTTGGCCAATCCGTTGCCTACACCGCACGTAACCTTGGTGTTAAGACCATCGTTGCTGCTACGGAATCCGGCTTCACGGCCCGCATGATCTCCAAGTATCGTCCTAAGGCTGATATCTTGGCGATCACCTTCGACGACAAGACTCGTCGTGGTTTGACGGTCAACTGGGGTGTTTATCCTATCGTTGCTGAAAAGCCAGAATCAACCGATGCCATGTTCGAATTGGCTACCAAGAAGGCGCAAGAACTCGGCTTTGCTGAAGAAGGCGACCTGATCTTGATCACCGCCGGCGTGCCGGTTGGCGAAACTGGTACGACCAACGTCATGAAGGCGCAATTGATCGGCTCCAAGCTGGTTGAAGGCTCCGGTGTTGGCGACGAATCCACCGTTGGTAAGGCTGTCTTGGCTTCCGACGCTGACGAAGCGATCGCTAAGATGGCTAAGGGTGATATCCTGGTTGTTAAGACCACGGATAAGGACTACCTGCCAGCAATCGAAAAGGCTGCTGCCTTGGTTGTTGAAAATGGCGGTTTGACCAGCCATGCCGCAGTTGTCGGCATCGCTATGGGGATCCCTGTTGTTGTCGGTGCTACCGGCGCAACTGACGCCATCACCGATGGTCAAGTGATCACCGTTGATTCCCGTCGTGGGATCGTTTACAAGGGCGCTACCAACACCCTGTAATCCGGTTACCATCGAAGAAGCCTACGCGAATGCGTAGGCTTTTTTGGTGTCTCCGGCATTTTGTTGGCGGCCGGGCGCGGGTGAAGGCGACTCCAGCAGGACAAGCTGTCGTGGAGAGGGTGCTCGGCGGAGCTAACTTCGTCTGCGACAAAGTGGATCTCCACCTGCGCTTGGCTGTAAGCGACTCGTCGCCAACAGCCATCTCACCACGTCAGCTCGTCCTGCTTCCGTCGCCTTCACCCACGCCCTGGATTCTGCGTACTAGGAATGAATGCATGATGGTGGGCATTGGTTAGTGTTAGATGCCATTGAGGATAAAAAAGTTGGTATATTGAATGGTCAATCATACGTTAGCGTTGTGAATTGATGTTGGTTTTGAAATGAAGCGGATCTGGTTCCTTTGTGTTCTACCTTTTGTGACCACCAATAGTTCTATGCCATCCTGATGTTTTGCAAATTGCCACAGCGGTCTACCTGGCAAATGGATGCCAGGGTTCGGTGGGTACGGGGCGAGAAGGCTCAGGCGCGTCGTTTCCGTTAGCGGCCTGCCGCTTACGGAAAGGCCAAGGAGATGATCCACTCAGGCTTTGCCTGAGTTAGCACCGACGCCGTGCCCGCACCGGTCCAGCCTTCTCGCCCCGTACCCACCAGACCCGCGCGCTAACACAATCTGACCGGGTTCAAATCGCAAAATCACGAGTCGAGTTAACATAATTCCGGAATTGACTGTTCATTTGACCAATTTTCGGGTAAAGTGGATAGAGAAATTACAGGAGGGCAACATGGAGAGTTGGGTTTTTCTAGCGGTCGTATTTGTGATCGCGGCGCTGGCTAAGAACCGGTCGTTGATGATCGGGGTCGGTTTCGTGATGGTGCTCAAGGCCTTGCCGCCATTGCAACCATTCTTGAAGACACTGCAGTCGCAGGGGATCAACTGGGGCGTGACGGTGATTTCTGCGGCGATCATGGTTCCGATCGCAACCGGTGAAATCGGCGTTAAGGAGTTACTGCGGGTCTTCCGCGAGCCTGCCGGCTGGATCGCCATTGCGATGGGGGTTTTGGTGGCGGTGCTGTCTGCCAAAGGCGTCGGTTTGTTGGCGCAAAGTCCGGAGATGACCGTAGCGCTGGTTTTTGGCACCATCATGGGCGTGGTCTTGTTGCGGGGGATCGCGGCTGGGCCGGTGATTGCAAGCGGCATGACGTATGTGTTGCTCACGATCTTTAATTTGGTTCCGCAACATTGATAAGGAGATTTTTTTAATGAAATTGAACGGACAGTTATTGACGGCCAGTGTGACCGACCATAACGACAAGCAGGTTTTCGCCCAGTATCAAGGCGAGACCTTTGCCATCGACGCGACAGAGTTCGAGACCGTGCCTGAAGAAGGCACCGAACTACACGGCTTCGTCTACGAGAACCAACACGGTGATGCGCGCATGACCACACATATCCCAAAGGTCGGGCACGATCATTATGCTTGGGCGACGGTGGTCGAAGTGCGCCATGATCTTGGCGTGTTCGTCAACATCGGGTTGCCAGACAAAGATATCGTGGTGTCGTTGGACCAACTTCCCGAGCTGAGCCGCTTGTGGCCGGCGCGCGGCGATAAGTTGATGGTCGCGCTGACGATCGACAAGAAGCACCGTTTGTGGGGCAAGCTGGCTGATGAAACCATCATCAGCGCGGTCGCCAATTTGGGGAAGCCCAAGCAGATGAATGAAGACGTCACCGCGACGGCCTACCGTCTGAAGATGGCAGGGACGCATGTATTGACCGACGACTTTTTCTTAGGGTTCATCCATCCCAGTGAACGTGAGATCGAACCGCGTCTAGGCGAGGTCGTGCACGCGCGGGTCATCGGGGTCCGACCAAACGGCGAGTTGAACCTCAGCTTGAAGCCGCGGGCGTTTGAGGCCATTTCTGATGACGCGGCGATGGTGTTGGCAGTATTGGAGCACAGCGAAGATGGCACGATCGCTTTTACCGATAAAAGCGATCCAGAAGCGATCACGGCGGCGTTTGGCATCAGTAAAGGGGCGTTTAAGCGCGCGCTTGGCAACCTGATGAAAGCCAAGAAAATCCGCCAGCATGACGGCGTCACCGAACTGGTCCAAAAGGATTAATGTTATAAAGCAGGTGCAATATGGAACAATTAATTGCAGATTTTGTGCATTATCTTGATGTTGAACGAGGCCTGGCCCCGACGACACAGGTCAGCTACAAGCAGGATCTGCGCGAGTTTGCCGCTTGGCTGACTGACGAGCAGATCGATGAGTTTCCCAGTGAGCTCGCTGTTATTCAAGAGTTTCTGCGGGTGCAAACGACGCTGAAGGCGGCCAGCTCGATGAGCCGGATGATTTCTGCGATGCGCAAGTTTTACCGGTATTTATTGCGCGAAGAAGTGATCGTCAGCGATCCGATGACACTGGTGGCTTCCCCTAAACCCGCACAGCACCTACCAGCGACGCTGTCTGCCAACGAGATCGACCGCTTGATGGCGGCGCCCAACGTCGCCAAACCGCTGGGCATGCGGGACCGGGCGATTTTTGAATTGATGTATGCCACCGGGTTGCGGGTCTCAGAAGTCGTCAACTTGCGGTTGGACCAGCTACACTTGACACTGAATCTCTTGCAGGTCACCGGTAAAGGCGACAAGGAGCGGATCGTGCCGATCAGCCCGCAGGCAGTCGAGTGGGTGCAACACTACTTGCAAGAAGCGCGGCCATGCTTGATCAAAAACGCGGCGCCTGAGCAGGTCTTCGTTAATTTTCACGGACACCAGCTGACGCGACAAGGCATCTGGAAGAACCTCAAAGCCTACATCGACACCTTGGGCATCGAAAAAAACGTGACGCCGCACACCCTGCGGCATAGTTTCGCCACGAACCTGTTGGCCAACGGGGCCGACTTGCGGGTCGTTCAAGAGCTGTTGGGTCACAGCGATATCAGCACTACCCAGATCTATACGCATCTGGATAATTCCCAGCTGATCGCGGTTTATCACAAAGCCCATCCTCGCGGCTAACAGAATATTTGTCCTTGTCAGAGGGATATGATACAGTAGCCTCTGAGAGTAGTTAATCTGGAGGCTATTATGCTGACAAAATATAAACACGATTACGCGAAGATCGCCATGGGCTTTTTATCGTTCATTCCTGACCTTAAAGACATGGATCATCTGCAAACGGAGCTGCGGTTATACACCGAAGATCCGACCCATGTCTTGTATCTCTACCGTGAAAACCGCGACGCGGATTTTGAAGGTGTCGTCGGCGTCGAATCGGCTAACGATTTCGTGATGCTGCGGCATTTAAGCCTATCGCCATCAGCCCGAGACACGGCGACTCAGTTCGCTGCGTTGAGTGATCTGGTGGCTTTGTATCCGCAACAGAAATTAATGGGGTCGATGGAAACCGCCCCCTTAGTCGCAAAGTTCAATCAATATAGAAAAGAGGGTCCCCATGGCACTGACACTGGTGCTTGATGACTTTTCTGGACCGTTGGATTTACTGTGGCATTTGATCCGTACCAATGAAGTCGACATCTACGATATTCCGATTGCCGAGATCACTAGCCAATATCTCGATTACCTGCATCAGATGCAGGAATTGCGCTTAGATGTGGCTGGTGATTATTTTGTTATGGCCGCAAGCCTGATGGCACTGAAAAGCAAACTCCTATTGCCGCAGCCGGAGCCGGAACTAAGCGAAGACGGCGACGCGTTCGATCCGCGGGCCGATCTTGTCGCGCAATTGTTGACGTATCAAGTCTATCAAGAAGCCGCCAAGCGCCTCCAAGAGCGCGAGCAAAAGCGGGCGCTGTCCTTTGCCAAAGAAGAAACTCTGCCGCCGAGTGACCTTGCTGTGCGAATGGCGCCAGGAGCCGTGAAACTACGAGACCTGGTGCAGGCCATGAGCACTGTGGTTGCCCAACAAGTCGCCACCGCCCGGACGATTGCTCACATCGAAGCGGAACCGATCTCGTTGAGCGAGCGGATAGGCGCGGTGATGGCGACGCTGACGGCACGCAAATGTTGCGAGTTCTCACAGCTTGTTGCCAAACCGTCTGTCGATGGGGTCGTGTCCACGTTTTTAGCCATTTTGGAATTAATGAAGTCTGATCAAATCGACTGTGAGCAGGCGGCGCCTTTTGCCCCGATCACGGTCAGCTTGAAGGAGGTCGCCTGATGCAGCCTGTGATCGAAGCGGTGTTGTATACCGCAGGTACTGCCGGGGTGGCGTTGACCGATTTTGCTGGGATCCTCAACATCAGCCCCGCCGCGATGCGCCAACAATTAGAAGCTTACCAGCAGACGCTCGACGCGGATTCCGCGCGCGGATTGATGCTGCGGCAAAGCGAAGACCGCTATTATCTGCTCACCAAACCCGAACACGCCCAGACGCTGCGGCGGTATTTCGCTGGGCCACCGGCCCAAGGCCTGTCACAGGCGGCGCTGGAGGTCTTGGCGATCATCGCGTATCAGCAGCCGCTGACGCGCATCGAGATCGATGAAGTCCGCGGCGTCCAGTCTAGTGGCGCGCTGACAACGCTGGCCAGCCGCCAGCTGATCAAAGAAGCCGGGCGTAAAGACGCGCCGGGGCGGCCGATCTTATACGCAACGACGCCGTTTTTCTTGGATTATTTCGGGCTGAAGAGTCTCAAAGAATTGCCCCCGCTGCAGACGCAACAGGCGCCTGAAGAAGTCGACTTGTTCGCAGATTTCAACGCGGCCCTCGATTCTGACGACAACTAATACGCAACAGATCGCGCTGTTTTGGCGGCGCGGCTAAAGGAGAATTGATAATGAACGAAGAAACAGAACGCCTGCAAAAGGCGATCGCTAACGCTGGGGTCGCTTCGCGTCGCCACGCGGAAGAACTGATCGCCAGCGGCCATGTGACCGTCAACGGGGCAGTCGTGACCGAAATGGGCGTCAAAGTCTCGCCGCACGACGACGTGCAAGTCGACGGCGTGCCATTGAGCAAACCGTTGGCGCGACACTACCTTTTTTATAAGCCGCGTGGTGTCATCACCGCGGTCACCGACGATAAGAAGCGCAAGGTCGTCACCGATTATTTTGAAGGCGTGCCGGAACGCCTTTATCCCGTTGGCCGGCTGGACTATGACACGTCAGGGCTGTTGATCATGACCAACGACGGCGATTTCGCCAACCAGCTGATGCATCCGCGCTACAACATCGAAAAGCACTATGTGGCCAAGGTCGAAGGCATCCCGAGCCGTATGGATCTGGCCCCGCTGCGAAAAGGCCTGAAGATCGATGGTAAGAAGGCGGCGCCTGCGCGCTACAACATCATCTCTACCGACAAGACCAAGCGCACCGCGATCGTCGAGCTGATGATCCATCAAGGCATGAACCATCAGGTCAAGAAGATGTTCAAGGCCGTCGGGTTTCCTGTGATCAAGCTGTCGCGGCCGCAGTATGGCCCGATCACGCTGGAAGGTTTGCAGCCAGGCGAGTATCGTCCGTTGAAGCCGCGGGAAGTCGACGCCTTGCGGAAGCTGGCCAAAGGCGAGCAGATCTAGCATTTACTTACTTTTTGTTGACAGCCCATGTGAAAGCTGTTACAATGTGCTTGTAATTAAATATATGGTTCGTCTTCAGGGGCAGGGTGTAATTCCCGACCGGCGGTGATAGTCCGCGACCCAAGCTCGTGCTTGGTTGACCAAGGTGAGATCCCTTGACCGATAGTTAAAGTCTAGATGAAAGAAGATGGGGCTTATCTTGAATCCTAACATTCATGTAAGGCCTGTTTGCCCTTGGGTAAACAGGTCTTTTTAGGCTCTTCTGAAGCGACCGCATGGAGGAATGTTCTATGTCAGGTTCTAAGGTTCACCGCTTAGTCGGAATCGCATTGTTGTCCGCCGTCGGGTTTATTCTCCAGATGTTTTTGGCATTTCCGATCTTGCCGATGTTTCCGTTCTTGAAACTCGACTTGTCGGATCTTACCGTGTTGCTGGGTGGGTTGTTGTACGGTCCACTTGGTGGCGTGTCAGTGGCGTTTGTTCGTTCGCTGGTCCATTATGTGATGACCGGCGGAGGCGTCGTCAACTTGATCGGCGACGTTGCCAGCTTCATTGCCAGCGTCGGTTTCATGTTGCCAGTGGTCGCGATGATGAAGTCCAAGAATTCGTTCGGGCGCCAGGTCGGTGGCTTGTTAGGTGGGACGGTCAGCTTGACGGTCATCATGAGTCTGCTGAACTGGGTCGCCATCATGCCAATGTATTTGGCGGTGATGAACTTCCAGTTGGGAATGTCAACCACCAAGTATGTGTTGATCGGGGTCGTCCCGTTCAACTTGATCAAAGGGGTGGTCGTTTCCGTCGTCTTCTTCGTTTTAGCCAAGGCGTTGATGCCATGGCTGGACAAGCAACACGCGATCCAAGCTCAGCGCATGCAACAGCGTTCGCTTAAATAATCAAACAACAACGGCCGGTAAAACCCAGATTCGGGTCTTGCCGGCCGTTGTTGCGTTGGCGAAAAGGCGAATTTAACTGGTGAAAGGTTCATTGCTGTGTTCGATGGCACCGGTAGGGCAGCGGCTGAAGGCGATCTTAAAAGCGGCCGTCGCTTGATCATCCAGTGGCAAGGTACCCGTGTTGTGATCGGGGGTGTAGCTGGCGATGCCGTCGACGTTGTAATTGAATAACTTCGGGGCCAACATTTGGCAAAGCCCACAGGCGATGCAAGCATCTTGATTCACGTGCGCGTATAATGACATCATGAATTCCTCCCAGGTGGTGAAAATTGTGTTAGACGACTTGCTCATTCAGTTCTTCGATGCTCAGGCGCGACGGGAAACGTCGGTGTATCTGTTATTAATTGGTAAAAAAACGTTATCGATCCTTTATGCGGCACTGAGCCATCACCAACTGCAATGGCTTCAATTGTACCCTACGCTCCAGCGCGCGGATTATCAAGCAGCAATCGCCAGGCTGGTGGCCGAAGGGGCGCTGAAAGCCGGCGCTAACGGGCTGGTGCTGGCGGATGAGGCGGCCAAAGCCGCCGCGGCGCAACGCGTGCCGCTGCCCGAACATTACCGGCCGGACTTGGCGGTCCATGATTCTGTCCCGAAATTCCAGCTAGCGGTGCAAGTCCTGTCCGAAGCTAGCTATCACGAGCGGCGGTATCGCCCGGTCGTTCAAGACTGGGCGGTGCAACAAGCCGTCCGGCGCTGGTGGCAGGATTGCGACGTGCCATCGGCAACTGCGGCGTTAGAAGCGGCGTTTGCCACTTTGCCCCAAGCCAGCGCCGACGCGTTGGCACACCGGCTGGTTGGACATGCGTATGTGGGTGATGCTAGGCCCGCAGACCTGGCGGGGTGGTTGCATGGAATCGATGAGCTTGCGCAGTTGATCAGTGTGATCGCGACCAGCCCAGCGACGTCTGCTTGGTATCGCCTCTGGGGCGGCCCCAAACCGTTGGGTACCGCCAGCGCCTATCAGGTGTTGGCACTGATCACACAAGGGAGATCCAAGGCCCAAGCCGCCGCGCAGTTACGCTTGAAGCCGTCGACGATCAACGAGCATCTGCTCACGGTGGTGATCGAAGGGGCTGACCTGCCGCTGACGCAGTTTTACACAGTCGAGCAGCGCCAGGCGCTGTCGCAACAAGATGCCACAGCCGGCTATAGCGCGTTGATGGCGGCGGTGCCTGATTGTGATTTCTTCCAGGTGCGACTTTATCAGATCTTACGATTACAAGGGAGGTGGCCGGATGCCAACGCTTGAAGAAACACTCCAACAAGATTTCGGCTTTACCGCTTTTCGTCCCGGCCAGCGTGAGTTGGTCGAAGCCGTGCTTGCCGGCCACGACGCGCTGGGGATCTTGCCGACCGGTAGCGGGAAGACGCTGTGCTATCAGCTGCCGGCACAGTTGCTGGGCGGGCTGACCGTGGTCGTGGAGCCGCTGTTGGCGTTAATGGATGATCAAGTGGCCCGGCTACAAGCGCGAGGGGAAAAACGGGCGGTGACGCTGTCCAGCCGGCTGACGCCGCAGGATTTTGCTTGGGTCGTGGGGCATCTTGGCGCTTATCGCTTCTTGTTCGTGTCGCCGGAGACGCTGCTGCGTCCAGACGTCCAAGCGGCGTTGCAACGGGTGAGCGTGGCGTGTTTGGTCGTCGATGAAGCCCACTGCATCTCGCAGTGGGGGCCTGATTTTCGCCCGGCTTATTTGCGCTTGGCCCAGATCAAGGCGGCCTTGGCACCGCGTTGCACCTTGGCACTGACGGCGACGGCGCCCAAGCGGGTCCAGCAAGACATCATTACCTCGTTGCGCTTGAATGCGCCGCAAGAGGTGATTACGAGCGTCGACCGGCCGAATATCTTCTTGGGTGTCGAGATGGTCGCCACGCCTGCCGCCAAGCGTGAGCGCGTGGTGGCGCTGGTCCAACACTTGCAGGCACCGACGATCGTGTATTTTGATCGCCGGGCAGAAGCAGAAGCATGGAGCGATGCGTTGGTTACGGCAGGGGTAGCGGCCAGTTATTACCATGCCGGGCTTGATGACGCCAGCCGCGCGTTGATTCAACGCCAGTTCATGGCCGGCCAGTTGACGGTGATCTGTGCGACTAGCGCGTTTGGCATGGGTATCGACAAGGCCGACGTGCGCTTGGTGGTTTATACCTATGCACCAGAATCGCTTGAGGCGTATTCGCAGGGCATCGGTCGCGCCGGCCGTGACGGGCAACCCAGCGCCAGTTTGGTCGTCGTTGCCCCAGGAGACTTGCAAAGGGCCGCCCAGTTTGCGCAGGCGCTACCGGACCCGCAACTGATCGCGACCGTTTTTGCCCACCCAGAAGCGTATGAAGGCGCGGATGATCCGCAGATCGATCTGGTGCTGGCATACGCGAAGGCACGTTTTTCCCAGGCGCAGGTGCAACAGCGTTTGGCGGCGCGTAGCGAGGAGAAACTTGCCGGGGTCCAGGCGGTGATCGAATATCTCACCCACACTGGGTGCCGGCGGGCGTTGTGGTTACGGTATTTCGATGCCCCGGTGCGAGCGCACGATGATTTTTGTTGTGGCGCGCTGAATGATGACGTGGTTGCCAAAATTGCACCGGGCGAATTGACGCCGGCAATTCAAGGTGATTGGCGACAAGTCTTTCGTCAGTTATTTAACGAAGTCTAAAACCTTTTGAGGCGCAGGTATGATACAATAATGCCAGAATGTGAGGGGGGATCGGTTTGCGTAAGAAAACCACCAAGAAAGAGGAATCAGTCGAAAACGACGCTTCCGACCAAACCAAGCCTTGGAACAAACAGTTTGATGATGACCGTGACGACGATGGCAATCTGTCTCGACTCGCAACGCGCAAGAAAAAGCGCGGCGGGTCGATCCTAGCCATCGTGGTCTGGGTCGCCTTGGCGCTGGTAATCATTGTTCCTGTTGCCTGGCAGGCGATCCGCAGTAATACCGTCAAGTCCGGCGGTGATTATACACAAAATAAAATCACCGTGACATCGACGAGCAAAAAGGCCAAGCCTTCCAGTGAGTCATCGAGCAGCAAGCCATCTTCTAGTCGCAAATCTAGCAGCACTAGTAGCAAGGCTTCATCAAGCTCTAGTGTGGCTACAAGCAGTTCCAGCAGCCAGGTCGCAACTTCATCAAGCCGTGTACCAAGTAGCAGTAGTAGCAGTGTCAGCTCTAGCGTCTCTTCGAGCTCTAGTTCGACTAGCGCCACGGGCACTTACACGGTCAAGGCCGGCGATAACTTGTATCGGATCGCGGTCAACCACGGGATGACGTTGAGCGAGTTGTTACAGGCCAACGGTTTATCGACCGGGGCCAGAATCTCATCCGGCCAAGTGCTGAAGGTTAAGTAAGCCAAGAGTTGAGTCGGAAACGGCTCAATTTTTTATGCCCAGAGCGAAAAAACCAGAGCGAAGCAGGACGGTTTTAGGCATGTGCATAAGACGGCTTGGGTGCGTGCTGGCAGCGCCAGCGCGTGACCGAGACGACTTGTGCGCAATGCCGTTGCCCGGTGTAGCTCGACGAAGAAACCAGAGCGAAGTGGCGCGCACTTAGCGGGTCGGGTAGCCTAGCGAGCACACTTGGGGCGTTTTTTGCCCCGAGTGTGATGGCGTAGCTAACCGCACCCGCCGTTGCGGCACGCAGCTCGACGAAAAAACCAGAGCGGAGGGCGCGTATTTTGGTGGGAGTCTAAGATGGCTTGGTCAGGGTGCGGCGTAGCCGTGCCATGGCCGGGACAGCTTAGACAGCCCGCCATTGCGGCACGCAGCTCGACGAAAAAAACCAGAGCGGAGGGCGCGTACGCAGCGTATCAGACATTTGCGCAATGCCGTTGCCCGGTGTAGCTTGAGGTCGACCCACGTAAAGTAAACCAGTTTTACCTGGCAGTCTGAGTCAGCTTAGACATGCCAATCAAAATTTCAAGGCCACTGTTGTCCGGCAACGGTGGCAAACAGAGGAGTTCGTAAACAACATGATACAAATTGCAATCGATGGCCCGGCAGGTTCTGGGAAAAGCACGATCGCGAAGTTAGTTGCCACCAAGTTAGGCTATATTTATTGTGACACCGGGGCGATGTATCGCACGGCCACAGTGATGGCGTTGCGCCTAGGCCTGGCTTTAGACGACGAAGACGCGATCATGGCGCATTTGCGTGCCTTGGATATCACATTTAAGCCTAGCGCCGACGGCCAGCTGGTGTTCATGGATGGCGAAGACGTGACGCTGGCGATCCGCGAACCGGAAACCACCAACAACGTTTCCCAAGTCGCGGCCTTGCCTGCAGTGCGTGAAGAGATGGTGCGCCGCCAACGGGACATCGCCGCCAGCAACAACATTGTCATGGATGGGCGCGATATTGGCACCACCGTGCTGCCTAACGCTCAGGTCAAGGTCTTCATGGTCGCTTCGGTCGAAGCACGTGCGGCCCGGCGCCATAAAGAAAATGTTGAAAAAGGGATCATGACCCCAGTGGCAACGTTAGAAAAAGAAATTGCTGAACGTGACCGTAAAGACTCTAGCCGCGCGGTTTCGCCGCTGCGCAAAGCCGCAGATGCGGTCGAGATCGATAGTACCAGCATGACGATCGATGAGGAAGTCAACCAGATCATCGCACTTGTCAACGCACAAACTGAATAATTTTTGACAAAGTATTGGCAATTTCAACCAGAGTTAGGTACAATAAGGGTTGTATGACAGTCGTATAGGAGGATTTATTTGGCATGAGTGAAAACAACGTAAACGAAAACGCCCAAACGATGGCGGACGCTTTAAACAGCGTCGAAACCGTTCATATCGGTGACACCGTAAAGGGTGAAGTATTAGCCGTTGAGGATAAGCAGCTGATCGTCGGTATTGAAGGCACCGGTGTAGAAGGTGTCGTTCCTCTGAAAGAATTATCTACTCAGCCAATCGATGATATTCACTCGGTTGCTAAAGTCGGCGATGAGATTGACTTAGTTGTCATTTCGACGATCGGTAAAGATAAAGAAAATGGCCAGTACTTGCTTTCTAAGCGTCGCTTGGAAGCACAAAAGGTCTGGAAAGAAATCCAAGCGAAGTTCGATGCTGGTGAAACCATCACCGCACCTGTTACTTCCGTGGTTAAGGGTGGCTTAGTCGTTAACGCCGGCGTGCGTGGATTCGTTCCTGCATCTATGGTTGAAGACCACTTCGTTGAAGACCTTTCCCAATATAAGAACCAAGAACTCGAATTCAAGATTATTGAAATCGAACCAAGCGACAACCGTCTGATCCTTTCCCATCGTGCGATTGTTGAAGCCTCTAAGGCCGAAGCACGTAAGGAAATCTTCAGCAAGTTGCAAGCCGGCGATACGGTTGAAGGTACGGTTGCACGTCTCACCAACTTTGGTGCGTTCGTTGACCTTGGCGGCGTGGATGGTTTGGTCCACGTTTCCGAAATTGCCTTTGATCACGTTGACAAGCCTTCTGATGTTTTGAAGGTTGGCCAAGACGTTAAGGTTAAGGTCCTCGCCGTTGACGAAGACCGCGATCGGATTTCCTTGTCCATCAAGGCAACCTTGCCACAACCTTGGGATGATATCGAAGAAAAAGCCCCAGCCGGCGCTGTTCTTGACGGCACGGTTCGTCGCTTGACCAGTTTTGGTGCCTTCGTTGAAGTCTTCCCTGGCGTTGAAGGTTTGGTTCATATTTCTCAGATTTCCCACGAACACATTGCGACCCCGCAAGACGTGCTCAAGGAAGGTCAAGAAATCAAGGTCAAGGTGCTTTCTGTTGACCCAGATGCACATCGTTTGGCATTGTCCATCAAGGCGCTTGAAGAAGCTCCTGAAGGCGCCAGCGAAGAACGCGAAAGCCGCCCACGTAACAACAACCGTGGTGGCGAACGCAACGATCGTCCTCGTCGTAACAACCGTTCAGAACGGACATCTATTCCTGCTGAATATCAACAAGATGATTCCGGCTTCTCTCTGGGCGACATGCTTGGCGATGCCCTCAAGGACTTCGGCAAAGACGACAAGTAAGTTTAAGGTTTCACTGCGGGACAAAAGCAATTTTGTCCCGCTTTTTATTGCCAAACTACTGAGAGGCGCATTACCTGAAGTGCCTCGGCAACACAATTAAGGATGTGAGCAAATGGTATTACCAACATTGGCGATCGTTGGCCGCCCGAACGTCGGCAAGTCCACGATTTTCAACCGGATCTTAGGCGAACGTGTTTCGATCGTCGAAGATACCCCCGGGATCACGCGTGACCGGATCTACGGCAAAGCTGAATGGCTGGGCAAAGAGTTTGCATTGATCGACACCGGCGGGATCGATCTGGGGGACGAACCATTCTTGTCCCAGATCACCCAACAAGCCGAAATTGCGATCGATGAAGCGGATGTGATCATGTTTTTGATGAGTGTCGAAGCAGGGGTCACTGACGCTGACGAAAAAGTCGCCCAGATCCTCTACCGTGCCGACAAGCCGGTGGTGTTGGCCGTTAACAAGGTCGACAACCCTGAGCGGCGCAACGATATCTATGATTTTTACTCGCTGGGTTTCGGGGAACCTTATCCGTTATCTGGGACCCATGGGATCGGCTTAGGGGACGCCTTAGACGCTGTTTTGGCCGCCTTTCCTGAAGAAGGGGAAGCGCCAGAAGACGACAGCATCAAGTTCTCCTTCATCGGCCGGCCCAATGTTGGCAAGTCCAGCTTGGTCAACGCGATCCTTGGTGAAGAGCGGGTGATCGTGTCTGATATTGAAGGCACGACTCGAGACGCGATCGACACCAAGTTCGTCAGTCACGACCAAGAGTTCACCATGATCGATACTGCTGGGATCCGCAAACGCGGCAAGGTGTACGAAAACACCGAAAAGTATGCTGTGATGCGGGCCTTGCGTGCGATCGATCGTTCCGATGTGGTGTTGGTCGTTTTGGATGCTGAAACCGGCATCCGCGAACAAGACAAGAAAGTTGCCGGCTATGCGCACGAAGCCGGGCGTGGCATCATCATCGTCGTCAACAAGTGGGACACCTTGACCAGCAAGGACAACCACACGATGCAAGAATTCGAACAGCACATTCGGGACGAATTCCAGTATCTCGACTACGCGCCAATCGTTTTTGTCTCCGCAAAAACGCATCAGCGCCTTAAGAATCTGCCGCAAATGATCATCAATGTTTCTGAAAATCAGAATCGGCGAATTCAAAGTGCAGTGTTGAACGATGTCTTGTTGGATGCGATTGCAGTCACGCCGACGCCAACAATCAACGGCAAGCGTCTGCGTATCTACTATCTGACGCAAGTGGCCGTCAAACCGCCGACATTCGTGGCTTTTGTCAACGATCCGGACCTGTTACACTTCTCGTATCAGCGCTTTTTGATCAACCAGTTGCGCCACACATTTGATTTCGATGGCACGCCAATTCACTTGATTGCGCGAAACCGCAAGTAATTAGGCTTTGCAGCTTCGGCACGCCGAAACTTAACTTTTCAAAAATGTTTTTTCATTGGTTGCTAAAACTACCGCTAAAACGTGAAAAAACCTTGCTACACCGGCGTTGGTGTGCTATCTTTAAGCATGAAATAGTGATACGGTTTTATCATTGTTTCCTCATTCTGTGAGGTAGCTCACAGTTGGGACTTTAGATGATGAATCATCTAAATCATACGGAGGTGAAATTGCTTATGGCAAACAAAGCTGAATTGATCGAAAGCGTTGTGGAAAAGACTGGTCTGACCAAGAAAGACGCAACTGCTGCTGTTGACGCTGTCTTCAGTTCGATCCAAGATAACCTGGCTGCAGGTGCTAAGGTTCAATTGATCGGTTTCGGTAACTTCGAAGTGCGCGAACGCGCTGCTCGTAAGGGCCGCAACCCACAAACCGGTGCAGAGATTGAAATCCCTGCATCTAAGGTACCAGCATTCAAGCCTGGTAAGGCACTCAAGGACGCTGTTAAGTAGTCTCCTGAGGCAATGATACATCAAACGGCTGAACCTTAACGGGTTCGGCCGTTTCGTTTTGCCCAGAGCGAAAAAACCAGAGCGAAGCAAAGCGGTTTTAGCAGGGAGTCTAAGATGGCTTGGTCATGGTGCGGCGAAGCCGTGCCGTGGCCGAGACAGCTTAGACAGTCCAGCGTTGCTTTGTGTCGCTCGACGAAAAAAACCAGAGCGAAGCAGGACGGCTTTAGGCATGTGCAAAAGGCGGCTTGGGTGCGTGCTGGCAGCGCCAGCGCGTGACCGAGACGACTTATGCGCAATGCCGTTGTCCTGCGTAGCTCGACGAAGAAAACCAGAGCGAAGCGGTGCGCACTTAGCGGGTCGGGTAGCCTAGCTATCGGGTTTGGGGCGGTTTTGGCCCCGAGTGCAATGGCGTAGCTAGCCGTACCCGCGTTGCTCCGCGTAGCTCGACGAAAAAGCCACCCCAGCCGCCTAAGCAGGCATGTCGAAACGATGATACGGAGGGAATCATGAGTTATTCAGAACAGATGTTGACCGCCTTAGAAAATGGCGACATGAATCAGGCCCGTGACCTGTTCATACAAGTGATCGCGCATGATGATGATGAAACCAAGTATAATCTTGCTCAAGAGTTGTACGCCTTAGGCTTCACCGGCCAGGCACAGCGTTTGTATGAAGAGCTGTTGGGCAAATATCCCGATCAAGACGATATCCGCGCGATGCTGGCCGATATTGCCGTATCCAACGGCGATGCTGACAAGGCGCTGAATTATCTGGCGCAGGTGCCTGAGACCAGCGATTACTACGTGCAGGCGCTGATGACCGCCGCAGACGTTTACCAGACGCAAGGGTTGTATGAAGTCAGTGCCCAAAAACTGCTTGAAGCTAAAAAGTTGGCGCCTGACGAGCCGGTCATCACCTTTGCACTTGGCGAGTTGTACTTCGATTGGGGAAAGGACTCAGAGGCCGCCTTGGCGTATTCTGAGCTGATCCAAGCCGGTGTGGATACCGTGGCGAACGTCTCGGTGAAGGCACGCTACGGGGCGACGCTGGCCAATCTCGGCCAATACGAAGACGCGGTGGCGGTGTATGAAGAACTCGGCGACGCCTTGGACTTCAACAGCACCTTCACCTTAGGCGGGCTATACCTGCAACTCAAAGACTACCCGCGGGCGATCGACAAGCTGTCGGCTGTCATCGAAGAAGACGACACGTATGCCAATGCTTATCTGCCGCTGGCCCAGGCCCAAGCGGCCGACCATCAAGCCGACGCGGCCTTGACGACGGTGCAATCCGGCCTGCAAGTTGACGACACCAATCCGGACCTGTATGGGTTAGGGGCGGATCTGGCGCTGAAGGCTGAAGACTTCGATCTGGCACGAACGTACTTACAAAAAGCGCGCGCCATCGATCCGGAAAACCAGGCGCTGATGTTGGCATGGTCGAACCTGTTGCTGGCAACGGAAAAAGACGACGACAACATCGCATTCTTAGAGGCCATCGATCAAAGCGGTGACGTCGATCCGCAGATCTATTGGAACCTCGCCAAGAGTTATGATCGCCTAGACAACGTTGACAAGGCGCGGGAAAACTACCTGTTGGCGTTCCGGTCATTTGCGGATTCACCGGACTTTTTGCACGACATCATCGACTTTTTCCAATCCACTTCAGCGTTGCCGGAGTTGAAGGCCGCACTGACCCGCTATGTGGCCTTGGTGCCTGACGACACCGAGATGCAAGCGCGACTGGATGAATTAGACGCTGAGTGACTCTGCAGGCCGGCGGGGAATTTGCTATCATGGTAGAGAAAGAGGTGCCAGTATGCAAATTGATTTAACCCATCCAGATTTTCAAGCTGCGATCCCGCTCATGCGACAAATCGAAGCAGCCGGCTACGAGGCGTATTTTGTCGGTGGTAGCGTGCGCGATGCGCTGTTGGGGTTACCGATTCACGATGTCGATATCGCCAGCTCCGCTTACCCTGAAGAAATCAAGCAGATTTTTCCTAAAACCGTCGATACCGGGATTCAACACGGCACCGTCATGGTGTTGGACCACGGCGTCGGCTACGAGGTCACGACGTTTCGGACGGAGTCGACTTATCAAGACTTCCGGCGGCCTGACCACGTCACCTTCGTGCGTTCACTTGAAGAAGACCTGCGCCGGCGGGACTTCACGGTCAACGCGTTGGCCGCGCGGCACGACGGCACGATCGTCGACTTGTTTGGTGGTATCGATGACCTCAACCACAAGGTCTTGCGCGCGGTCGGCGATGCCCACGAGCGGTTCCATGAAGACGCGCTACGGATGATGCGTGCGGTTCGCTTCCAGAGCCAGCTGGGCTTCACCATCGAGGCCCAAACCGAAGACGCCATTGCCACCAACGCGGCGTTGTTGGCACACATTTCGGTGGAGCGGATCGCCACGGAGTTTGGCAAGCTCTTGTTGGGCTTCGATCGTGCCGCCGGTTTGGACACGTTGATCACGACGGGGCTGTATCAATACGCGCCGCTGATGGCAGACGCCAAGGCCGGCTTGCAAAAGCTCGCCGCGCTACCGGCCACACCGCTGGCTGATCTGAATGTCGGTTGGACGCTGGTGTGTGCCTGTCTGAACCTCAACGTGCACAAGGCGATGAAAGCCTGGAAGCAGGCCAACGCGCTGGATCGGATCGTGCAACGCGCTGTTGCCTTGTTGCCCAAGATCGATGATGGCGACGTCTGGGCACTGTATCAAGCCGGGACCGATGCCGTCAAAACCGCAATTGCTGCTAAGCAGTATCTGCAACCGGCGTTTGCTGCCGAAGCCGTGCAGGCGCGCTATGCGGCCTTGGCGATCCACAGCAATCAAGAGCTAGCCGTCAACGGTGACATCTTGATGCAACACGGCTTCAAGCCTGGGCGTTTGCTGGGAACGACGCTGCACCGTTTGGAACAAGCGGTCGTGGAAGGCAAGCTACCCAACGACGAATCCAAACTCCTGGCGGCGGCAGCGACTTTTCGTGACGAAGTGTGCTAGAATAGGCATGTAAGCAGATTCACGAAAGGATGGATGGAGCAGATGACTGAACACGTTTTTGAACAGCTGGTGTTTCATTTTCGCAACGGGGACGAGTGGACGGTATCGCACAAGGAGCTGGCCGACATTTGGATCAGCCGTGTGACGACCAGCTACGGTCGGATCAATGGCGGTAATATCCGTGAAATTCACCCGTGCAAGAGTTTTAAAGTCGAGATCCTGCCTGAAGCCGACCATGTGAAGTCGACCGACATCAACACCGGGTCGCTGGAGCTGGGGATGTTTGGCCGGGCGACGAAGTATCAAGATATTGAGAAGATGGATCTGGTCTATGACAACGAGCATGGCATCACGATCTACTTCCCGTTCAAAGAAGTCGATGAAAGTGGCCTCGACAATATTTATCAAAGTAGCAAGGTCAGCAGCAAAAACGGCCATCTCTACATCGTGATCGATGCTCAGCGCACCGTTGATGATGATTATCCGCTGATCTGATCGTACTTAACCCGCAAGCCAACGCTTGGGGGTTTTTGTATGGCCAGGGATTGTCTGTTAAAATAGAAGCAGACTAACATTTGGGACGGATAAAATGCAAACATTAATGGCAAACGGCGTAAGCAAGGCTTACGGCGACAAGCAACTATTCAAAAATATCGACTTTCTGATCAACGAAGGCGACCGCATCGGCCTGATCGGGGTCAACGGCACCGGCAAGTCGACCCTGCTCAACGGGTTGGCGGATGTCGATCCGTTTGATTCCGGCGAGGTCACCACGGCCAAGAACTATCGGATTGCTTATCTGGCGCAGAAGCCGGCGTTGGCGGAAGACAAGCTGATCATGGATGCCGTTTATGGCGGTACCGGACCAATTTTCGCGGCGCTGCGGCAATACCAAAAGGCGCTGGCGGTTTACACCGAAGACCCCATGGACGAAGCCGCACAAGAGGCTTATTCCAAGGCCGACGCGCAGATGACGCAATTGGACGCCTGGCAGGTGGATACAGACATCAAGACGATCCTCACGCAGCTGCATCTGCCGGATCTCAATCAGACGATCGGCAGCCTCAGCGGCGGCCAGCAAAAACGTGTCGGCTTGGCCCAGGTGCTGATTGAATCGCCCGACCTGTTGATCTTGGACGAACCGACCAACCATCTGGATTTTGACTCGATCGCTTGGCTTGAAAAGCGCCTGAGTCAGTACAAAGGCGCGCTGTTGGTCGTCACCCATGATCGTTACTTCCTCGATCGTGTTGCCAACAATATCTGGGAACTCGATCACGGCCAGCTGTATCGCTACGAAGGCAACTATGAAGCCTATGTCACCAAAAAAGCCGAGCAGGTGACGAGAGACACTGCCGCCGCTCACAAGCAGCAACAACTGTATCGCCAAGAACTCGACTGGATGCACGCCGGCGCGCAGGCGCGGACGACCAAACAGCAGGCCCGGATCAATCGGTTTAACGATCTGAAAGCCGACATGGCAGACCGGCCGGCAGCCACCGGCACCGTCGAGATGAAGGTTGCCTCCACGCGTCTGGGCAAGAAGGTCATCACGTTCAAAGACGCGAACCTGACGCTGGGTAAGCACCACATTTTGCAAGATTTCTCATGGTTGGTTCAGCCGGGTCAGCGCATCGGGATCACCGGCGAAAACGGGGCCGGAAAATCGACGCTGTTGAACGTGATCGCCGGGAAGCTGAAGCTCGACAGCGGCGTCGTCGAAATCGGCGAAACCGTGAAGCTGGGCTATTACACCCAGCTGTCACAAGAACTCGACAACAACAAGCGCGTGATCGCGTATCTACAAGACGTCGGCGAAGAGCTGGTGACTAATTCCGGCGAGCGCATCAGCGTCACCCAACTGCTCGAGCAGTTCTTGTTCCCGCGCAGCATGCACGGCGAGCTAATCGGGCGTCTGTCCGGTGGGGAAAAGCGGCGGCTGTATTTACTGCGGGTGTTGATGGAACAGCCTAACGTCTTGCTCTTAGACGAGCCGACCAACGACTTGGATGTGGCCACCTTGACCGTGCTGGAAGATTACCTGGATCATTTTCCCGGCACCGTCATCACCGTCAGCCATGATCGTTACTTCTTGGATAAAGCCGCAGATCACCTGCTGATCTTCAACGGTAACGCCCAGATCGAGCGCTATGTCGGTGAGTTCACCGATTACCTCGCCAAGGCGCAAGCCAAACCCGCTGTCAGCGCGGCCAAGCCGAAAGCCCAACCGGTTGCGCCGGAAGCACCAAAAGTTAAAACTAAATTGACCTATGCGGAAAGCATGGAACATGATAAACTGCAAAAGCAAATGGATGATCTCGATGACAAGATCACCAAGCTCAAGGCCGAAATGGCCGCCACTGACGGCAAAGACTATGTGAAGCTGGGCGACTTGCAGGCACAGATCGATCAGGATAACGCAAAATTAGACGAGATGTTCGACCGCTTTGCAGAACTGGATGAGTACGTCAACTGATATGGAGGGCACGACATGTTAGAGCAACCTTATTTGGACTTGATGCGCCAGATCTTGGCGGAAGGGGATTTCAAAGGCGATCGGACTGGCACCGGCACCTACAGCCACTTCGGGGCGCAGTTGCGCTTTGATCTGCAACAAGGGTTTCCGCTGCTGACGACCAAGAAAGTGCCGTTTGGCCTGATCAAAAGCGAGCTACTGTGGTTTTTGCACGGCGACACCAACATCCGCTTCTTGTTGCAACACAAGAATCATATTTGGGATGAATGGGCGTTCGAGCGTTTCATCGCCAGTGCGGATTACACCGGCCCGGACATGACCAACTTTGGCCAGCGTCGCCTGCAGGATCCGGAGTTTGCCAAGCAATACCAAGAGCAGATGGCGAAGTTCGACCAGCGCATCCTAGACGATTCAGATTTTGCTGAAGCCTATGGGACGCTTGGCAACGTCTACGGGCGCCAGTGGCGTGCGTGGGAAACCAGCCGCGGCGACACGATCGACCAACTGGGTGATGTGATCGAACAGATCCGCACGAATCCCAACTCCCGGCGGCTGATCGTCAGCGCATGGAATCCTGAAGACGTTCCAACCATGGCGTTGCCGCCGTGTCACACGCTTTTTCAGTTCTACGTCAACGACGGCAAGCTCTCCTTGCAGCTTTACCAACGCTCTGCAGACATGTTCTTAGGCGTGCCGTTCAACATCGCGTCTTATGCGCTGCTGACGTCGATGATCGCGCATGAAGTTGGCCTGCAAGTGGGTGAGTTCATCCACACCTTCGGGGATGCGCACATCTACACCAACCACATCGAACAGGTCAAAACCCAGCTTGCGCGTACGCCAAAAAAGGCGCCAACGCTGTGGCTGAATCCCGACAAGCAATCTGTCTTTGATTATGATATGTCTGATATCAAGGTCGAAAACTACGACCCGTATCCAGCAATCAAGGCACCGGTAGCAGTATAACCAGAGCGGAGCAAAGCGGTTTTAGCTGGGAGTCTAAGGCGGCTTGGGCTTGTGCGGCGAAGCCGTGCACGACCGAGACGATTTAGACAGCCCAGCGTTGCTTTGCGTAGCTCGACGAGAAAAACCAGAGCGAAGCGGTGCGCACTTCGCGGGTCGGGTAGCCTAGCTATCGTGTTTGGGGCGGTCTTGGCCCCGAATACGATAGCGTAGCTAGCTGTACCGGCGTTGCACCGCAAAGCTCGACGAGAAAAACCAGAGCGAAGCGGGACGGTTTTAGGCATGTGCATAAGGGCGGCTTGGGTGCGTGCCGGCATTGCCGGCGCGTGACCGAGATGACTTATGCGCAATGCCGTTGTCCTGCGTAGCTCGACGACCCCCAACACAAAATTTGTCAGCTATTCCGCACTGTTCCCCAATCCCACATCCCTTTTTGGAGGAGAAATCCCACATGATCGCATTCTTATGGGCACAAGCCGCCAATGGCATCATCGGACGCGATGGCCGTTTGCCATGGCATCTGCCTGACGACCTCAAGTATTTCAAAGCCAATACGCTCGGACAGTTGACTGTCATGGGACGCAAGACTTATCTCGGTTTGCCCAAGCGGCCGTTGCCGGGACGGGTGAACGTCGTCTTAACGCACGATCCTGATTTTCAGGCTGAAGGCGCGGTAATCGTGCACTCTCGCGATGAGTTGTTGGCACTGGCGGCCAGTCATCCCGATCAAAACGTTGTGATCACCGGTGGTGCCGGCGTTTTTGCCAGTCTCGCTGATCTGCCGGATACGCTTTTGGTTACCCGCCTGGCAGGTGATTTTGAAGGCGATGTGACTATGACGCCGATCGATTGGCAGGCATATCAGCTGGAATCGTCGCGGACGGTTGAAAATCCAGACCCGGCGCTGACGCACACGTTTGAGGTGTGGCAGCGGCGTTAAGTGAGAACCCATCGGCTCAGCCGGTGGGTTTTTGTTTGACCTTCACGCAACGTGAGGGATTATGCTGGTATCAGCAAGGTTGAGGAGGACGACATGGCGACTTATCGGATTAAGGCGTTTGCGGCACTGACAGGCACAACGCCGCGCGCGTTGCGGTATTATCACGAGTTGGGCTTGGTGGTGCCCAAACTCGCGGCCAATGGCTACCGCGAATACACCAGCGCCGACGCAGATCGCTTGCAACGGGTGTTGATGTTACAAGAGCTTGGTTTTCCGTTGCGGGAAATCGCGACGTTGCTCGACAAAGACTCGGCGACGCTGGCGGCAGCGCTGAAGACCCAAGCACAGGTGATTGCTGACAAGCAGCAACACCTTGCGGATGTGGCCCGTCGTCTGGATGCAACTTTGCAGAACTTGGAAGGAGATAACCCGATGCCAGACAATGAAAAATTTGCTGCGTTTAAAGATCAGCAGATTGCGACCAACGACGAACAATTCGGACAAGAAGTCGTTGCCAAGTATGGCAAGACGCAAAAACAGGCCGCAGACGCGCACTGGCGCGATTTGAGCAAAGCCCAGTATGCGCAACTGCAGACGGCCGAACAGCGGCTGAAACAAGCGCTAATCGCTTATCTAGCTGCACCGGTGTTTCCAGGTGCGGATGCTCGGGCGGCGTTTGAAGCTCATCGCCAATGGTTGCGCTTGGCGATGCCCAACTACACCCCGGCGATCCACCGTGGTTTGGCAGATCTGTATGCTGCTGATTCACGCTTTGCGGCGTATTATACAAAACTCGTTGGCAATGATGCCGCGTCGCCTGCGCTGGTGGCAATCATTCGATATTATGCATAGCAAAAGGTGGCAAGAAAGTGAATCCGGCTTTCTTGCCACCTTTATTAGTTAGTGTGAGGTTTTAGAATAGACGCCTCTGGTCATCTTCGAGCTACCCGACCCGCTAAGTACGTGCCACTCCGCTCTGGTTAAACAAACAAATAAATCGATGCGTACATGCAGGCGCTGCCTGCCATGACGAAGAGGTGCCAGATGACGTGAATGTATGGGATATGCTTTTGTGAGTAAACAACTGCGCCCAGCGTGTAGGCGATACCGCCGGAGACGAGCAACCAGAAGCCGATAGGGCCGAGGTGGCGCCAGAGGGGCTGGATCCCGATCAGGCACAGCCAACCTAAGATGACATAGATACTGGTTTCGACGATTTTCCATTTGCCAATGAAGAAGCACTTGTAGCCGATCCCTGCCAAACACAACGCCCAGATCCCGATCAACAGGCCGATGCCAAGCTTACCGCCAATGGCGACGAGACAGTATGGCAGATAGGAGCCTGCGATGAGAATGAAGACGCCGGAATGGTCTAAAACCTGCAACACGTGCCGTGCCTTGGTAAAATAGAGACTATGGAAGGCAGTGGAGGCCGAGTACAAGAGAATCAAGGCCGCCCCGAAGCCGATAAAGGTCGCTTGTCGCAACGGGTCAGACCCTGCGCGGAAAGCGAGCACCACTGTACCGATAATCGCCATGCCCAAGCCAATGGCGTGAGTGGTGGCACTCAGGCTCTCGTTGGTGAAGGTGTAATCTTGTGAGTTGTTAGTTAGTTGCATATGAATCCCTCCGAGATATACCAGTTGTGAAACCAATCGTTTACGACTCCATCATAACATGATAGAATGACCGTATCAACTTAAACTAGTTATCAAAACTAGATAGTCCGATGCTGACAAGGACGACGGTCTTTGTTATACTGACGAAGTGTGTACGTAACCTAGAAGGAAGTGTGGCCGCGACATGGCAAAGATTAAACTTGTAACTGATTCATCAATTCAACTCACGCCAGAGGAAATCGCTGAATACGATATTACCGTGGTGCCGTTGACGATCATGATCGATTCCACTGTTTATATTGATGGGGAAACGATCACCAGATCGGAATTCATGGACAAAATGGCGGAATCTGAGGCCCTGCCCAAGACGTCTCAGCCGGCGCCAGGGACGTTTTTGGATGTCTACAACCGACTAACCGCCGATGGCAGCCAGGTGCTGTCCGTCCACATGTTGCAGGCGATCAGCGGCACGGTCAACTCTGCGCGGCAAGCCGCAGACATGGCAGACGGGGATGTGACGGTGGTCGATTGCGACTTCACCGATCGCGCCCAGGCGTTCCAAGTGATCGAAGCAGCCAAAGCAATCAAGAACGGCGCTGAGATGCCGGAAGTCCTCAACGTGATGCAAAAAGTCAAAGAACACACGACCCTTGTGATGGGTGTGTCGACCTTGGAAAACCTGGTCAAAGGCGGCCGCCTCAGCCGGACGGCCGGTGCGATCGGTTCTTTCTTCAACATCAAGGTGATCTTGCAGGTTGCAGATGGTGAATTGAAGGTCATTCAAAAGGGCCGTGGTGCCAAGACCTTGCATCGCTTCGTCGATAGCTTCATCGAGAAGATGCAAGGCTTCGACAACTTGCGCGAAGTCGGGGTATCCTTTGCCGGTGGTGAAGAGTACGCCCAAGAGATCGGCAACAAGATCCGCACGGCCTTGCCGCATGTGCCGCTCTTGATTCGGCCGACCGATCCAGTCATTGCAACGCACGCCGGAGCTGGCGCGTTTGCGATCATGTGCTATACAGACTAATCACGTCGCCTTACTCGTTTAACGGGTAGGGCGATGTTTGTTTACAGACCCTTAAACCTTTGATGGCGCGGGGTGTGTTATACTAATTTCAGCATGGGTGAGGGCAGGGTGCGACCTGTCCTTTTTCTGTTTGGAAGGAGGGGTCATCATCAAAAAATTTATCCAGGCCTTAGCCGTCGTGGTGGCGGTGGCGGCGGTGACCTTTGGCGGCTGGCAGGTCTTCGGGCCTAAGGTAGAAGCCACACATCTGGAAGGCGTCGCTAACAAAGTGCACACGCGGCGACTAGTCGGAGTGGGCGATTCACTGACGCACGGCGTCGGGGATGCGACAGACTCTGGTGGCTACGTGGCGTTGATCAAGACCGACCTCGAGGCTTCTGGCAATTACCAGGTCACGACGCAAAACTTTGGGGTTACCGGCAACACGGCGCCGCAGATTCAAGCCCGCCTCGATAAGCAAAAGAAGTTGCAAACCGCGGTTGCCAACGCCGATATTTTAACCGTCACCGTTGGCGGCAACGACTTGATGGCAGTGTTACAAAAACACTTTTTTGATATCACGAAACAAGACGTCGCCCAAGGCAACACGAAGTTTCAAAAAAACCTGTTGAAGCTGTTGCACACGTTGCGCAAGGACAATCCTGACGCGCCAATTTATGTCTTCGGGATCTATAACCCGTTTTACGTGTATTTTCCTAAGCTGACGGCGATGACGACCAGCGTGAAGACTTGGAACCAGGCGACGCAACAGACGCTTAAGAAAGTTAACCACGCGTATTACGTCGACATCGATTCTGTTTTGACCAAAGGCGGCACGACCACAGCCAGCAAGGCCACGAAGGCCAAGCTGAAAAAGGCGGTCGCAGGAGACGCCAGCGCCAACCCGCTGATCTTCACGCAGGATCATTTTCACCCGAACAATGCCGGCTACGCCCAGATGACGCAACAGTTGTGGCGGATCATGCAAAAGACGAAGGAGCAATGGCAATAATTAATGAAGCGAGCAGATAGGAAAACCCCGAAGAAAAGGATCAACTGGTGGCGTTGGGTTGCGCTGGTCTTGCTTGGCCTGATCATCGGTACTGGTGTCTGGTTTACCGTCAAGGTGCTGACACCGTACAACGACCCGATCACGCAAACCACGACTACCACTGAAGAAGACAATCAGCCGGCACTGTCTGTGCACCTGACCAAGCGGCAGGTCAACCGGATCGTTGATTATTATCTCAATGATTATCTCAAAGACAGTAAGATCAAATACACGATGACGATCGGAGACCAAGCGGTGCTTGGTGGCAAGTTCCAGTTCTTCGGGTCGACGATCAAATTCCAACTGTTGTTCGATCCGCTGGTCAAAGCTAACGGCGACGTCGAACTCAAGGCCCGCAAGTTGAATATTGGCAGCTTACCGGTCCCAATCAGTTATGTCCTGAACTACGTTGGCCATAGCTACAAGCTACCCAAGTGGGTGAAACTCAATAGCTCAAAAGAAACCATTGTGTTAAAATTGAGCAAATTCACCATGCAAAACGGCATGGCATTAAAAGCCACCAAGATCGACTTACCCAATGACGAAATTGACTTTTCGGTGTACTTACCGGAAAAGTAACCCAGAGTTTTTTGAGGCGTTCTTAGCGATGGGTGTAAGGTGGTCTGGGCTTGTGCGGCAAAGCCGTGCGAGACCGGAACGCCTTACACGCAATCGCGTTGCCTCAAAAAGCTCGACGAACTCCAGAGCGAAGCAGGACGGTTTTAGGCATGTACATAAGGCAGCTTGGGTGCGTAATGGCAACGCCATCGCGTGACCGAGATGACTTATGCGTAATGCCGTTGTCCTGCATAGCGCGACGACAACCGCCAAAGCAAGTCCCAGTTGGCTTGTTATGGTTCCCATTGCCGTTAAACAAACAATCATTATCTCAAAGGAGACGACCAAACATGTCTGAAACTGCAATTTTTGCCGGTGGCTGCTTCTGGTGTATGGTGCAACCATTCGAAGAACAACCAGGGATCTTGAACGTGGTGTCGGGCTATACCGGCGGCCATGTCGCCAATCCTACCTATCAGCAGGTGCAATCCCACACGACTGGCCACACCGAAGCCGTTGAAATCACGTTCGATCCCAAAATCATCAGCTATGACCAGTTGTTGGATGTTTATTGGCAACAAACCGACCCGACGGATGCGATGGGTCAGTTCCAAGATCGCGGCGACAACTATCGGCCGGTGATCTATGTGGCCAACGATGACCAACGCAAGGCGGCAGAAGCGTCCAAGAAGGCCTTGGCCGCCAGCGGCCGCTTCAAGGAGCCGATCGTGACAACGATCGAAGATGCCAAGCCGTTTTACCCGGCAGAACCTGAACATCAGGAATTCTACGCTCACAACCCGCGGCGTTATGCGCAAGAACACGCCCAACGCCAAGCGTTCATCGACGAGAACTGGAAAGACTAGCGATTCTCGATTCAGCGCGGAGACAGAGAAAGGAATAGCATGCGGCAGACTTTTTATCAGTATCTCATGACCTTGCGCAACCCCAACGATCACAGTGAGATCGCGGATTTTGCACAAAACGCCTTCTTAGACCAAAGTTTTCCCAAGCAGGTGTCTGATTTTGACAAACTCAGCGAATACCTCGAACTCAACGGCAACTACCTGCCGAGCATGAGTGTGTTTGATGATGTTTGGCAGGAATACCTGGCGCGGGAACAGATCGGAGGCGAGACGCTTGGCTAAAAAACATTTGCAGGTCCCAGCATGGCTACTCGCCGTTGGCATGAGTGTGACGCTGATCGGTGGCGGCGTGCTCGGCTACACGGTACACACGATGCAAGACGCGACAACGACCAATACGGCCAATTTGCCGAAGGGCTTTGGCAAAGTGTTGTCGACTTATTCGACGATCCAGTCGAGCTACTATAAGAAGACATCGAGCACTAAGCTCGCAGACGGCGCGATCAAGGGGATGCTTGATAGCCTAGGTGATCCGTATTCGACCTACCTCACCAACGATTCCAAGAGCTCGCTGGATTCGACGCTTTCTGCCAGCTTCGGCGGCATCGGGGCCACGGTTCAGCAGGGCTCGGATAAGTTAACGGTCGAAAGCATCATGCCAAACACCCCAGCCAAAAAGGCGGGGATGCAAGTCGGCGACCAGTTGATCAAGGTCAACGGCAAAGACGTTTCCAAAGAAGACGTCAGCACCGCCGTCGCTAAGATCCGGGGCAAGATCGGGACCACCGTCAAGGTCACGGTCAAGCGCGGTAGCAAGCAGCTGACTTTTGACATGAAGCGCGCGAAGATCACCACAGACACCGTCGAAGGCAGCTTGGACAAGACCAACAAGAAAGTCGGGATCATCACGATCGCGACCTTCTCGGAACCAACAGCTAAGCAGTTCGAACAAACCGTTAAGAAACTGCGCAAACAAGGCGCCAAGCGCTTCGTCCTTGATCTGCGTGGCAACCCAGGTGGTGAGCTGACGCAGGCGTTGAGTATTGCGTCGATGTGCTTGAAAGATGGGCGTACCATCGTGAAGGTCCAAGACCGCTCCGGTGCGACCCAGACGTACAAGGCGGCCGAGAAGTACGATAAAGGCTTCAAGGTCACCGAACCGATGGCGATCTTGATCGATGGCAACTCCGCTTCTGCTTCTGAGATCTTGTCAGCGGCGCTCAACGAGAATAACAAGACCCCGCTGGTTGGGGAGCAGAGTTATGGCAAAGGCACCGTGCAAAATGTCGCCAGTCTCAACAAGTCCAGCGAAGTCAAGTTGACCGTCGCCAAGTGGCTGACGCCAAATGGGACCTGGATCAACAAGAAGGGCCTGACGCCAACGGTTAAGGTCAAGTATCCCGCCTACATGAACATCACCGCGTTCTCGACTGACAGTCTCAAAGCCGGTGACGAAAGCGCTGATGTCAAGTCGCTGCAACAGTTGCTGAAGGTTGTGGGTAACGACCCAGGGACCGACAACGGCTACTATGGCCCGTCGACACAAGCCGCAGTCAAGGCGTTCCAGTCTGCCAACAAGCTGGATGCTACCGGCAACGCAGACGCCAACACCTTGGCAGCGATGGTGGCGAAGCTGTCTGCACAGTTTGCCAACAACGATCCGCAGCTCAAAGCTGCGGTGAAGGCCGTGCTCAACTAAACAGACTGAATGGGAAGGCGGCTGACTGGTCGCTTTCCCATTTTTTGGTTAGAATTCAAGTGATTAAACAAGCGTCCGTGAAGGGTAAATCGACGGCGCCATGGAGGCAAATGCTTGTGAAAAAGAAATGGTGGTTACTCGTCCTGATCGTTGTGGCGTTGGTTTGTCTCAATGGGCTGACTTGGCATCAGGAAAAATCGCCAAAATCGACGACCAGCGTACCAACGATATTTTTACATGGATATAGTGGTACGGCCTATTCGACAGATAAAATGATTGCCGCCTTGACGCGGGCAGGCGTCGCCAAACAGACGATGACAGTCACCGTGAGTCCTAATGGCAAGATGAAGGTCAAAGGTGACTTGCACGCCAAGCATCCCCTCGTTCAAGTGGTGTATCAAGATAGCCTTGATAATCAGCAGTTTACGCACTGGTTACTGCAGGTATACGCGATGCTACACCAGCGGTACCATGTGCAGCGGGTCAATGCGGTCGGCCATTCTGATGGTGGGACCGCCGTGATCGAAGCAGCGATGCAGCATCCTGCCGTCAAGATGAACAAGCTGGTCGCGATCGCAGCACCGTTCACCAGCGGTTTTGTGCCAGACGGGACAACGATCGCAGGCAAGTATGCCAAAAACGGCAAACCGCTCGTCGCAAGCGCCAAGTATCGCCAGATGGCGCGCGAAGCTAAGAATTTTCACGCCAAGGCGGTGTTGGATCTGTATGGGGATCTCGGGGATGGCAGCCACTCTGATGGTGTGGTTGACGTCAACGCCGCCAGCAGTCTCAAGTATCTCCTGCGGGACTGGCACGGCGATTACCAGGAACGCGAAGTGAAGGGAAAAGGCGCCCAGCACAGTCAGCTGCACGAGAACAATAAGACGGTCGACACAGCGTTGCGGCACTTCCTGTTTTCTGATCAATAGGGGTAAAAAAAACCAAAGTCTAAGTATTTCGACGTTGTTGCATACAAGCAAATAGCGCTGTCCATGCAGGGCAGCGCTATTTGCGCGTTACGAAAATCGCATTCTTATCTCGCCTTATTTATTGGCAAAGGCAACGTTGATCGTTGCCAGCAAAGCAATCACCATAAACACGACCATGATCACAAGCGAATGGTTATAAGCAAGGACTGGATCGCTGAGCCCTGCCGTCAGCATCGTGATCAATGCCAGGCCGGCAGAACTGCCGACTTGGTGCATGGTATTGACGACCCCAGAGGCTGAGCCGGCGATATCGGGACTCGTGTGTGCGACGCCGGCGACAGTCAAGGTACTCATCGAGAGTCCTTGGCCGACCCCCAAGATGACCATGGGCAACGCCAGCCCCCAGAGATAGCCGCTTTGGACTTTCAGGATCGCGGCCATTACCATCCCCGCCGTAGTGATGAACGTCCCGGCAATCATGATCTGCGTGTTTGAAAACCGGGCACTCAACCGCGAAACCAGCGTTGTGGAAATAAACTGCGGCAGCGTCTGTGGGAGGAAGCCCACCGCGGCCATCAGCGGCGTATCGTGATAGACATTTTGCATGGCTTGTGGCGTCAAGAAGAAGTAAGAAATCATGGCCCCGAGGAAAAAGAACCGAGCCAAATAGGCACTGCTGCGCTCACGATCTTTGAAGAGCACAAGCGGCATTAACGGTTGGGCCGTCCGCCGTTCCTGCCAGATAAACATCAGGATCAGCACGATCCCCAGCCCAATCAAGGGAATTGGGTGCGTGGCACCGTTGATCCCATAAATAATCGCGACGGTACCCAGTACCGATAAGAGCGCGCCGAGCCAATCAATGGTACCGTTTTGACGCGCACTGTGCGGAATAAAACGGATGGTTAAAATAATCATCAAAATGCCGACAGGGCCGTTGATCAAAAAGCCGATCCGCCATGAAAAGTAACTGGCGATCAAGCCCCCGAGAATAAGGCCGACACTGGCTCCCAGACCACCGGTCGCACCATAGTAGACGATTGCCCGGGTGCGCATGGTGCCGGTGTAGTTGTCCATGAGCAGGGCGAGTGTCGTTGGCGCCAAGATCGCCGCGCGACTCCTTGCACCGCGCGCATGGCAATCAGCATGGCACCGGTGGGCGAGACGCCGACCAATAGTGATGCGGCACTGAAGAGCACGAGGCCAATTAAAAAAATTTGCCGGCGTCCGAAGACATCCCCAGCCCGTCCGCCGAGCAGGATAAAGCCGCCGAAAGTGAGGGCATAGGCATTGCTGACCCAGGCCAAAGTTTGCGCGTTCAGCGATAGGTCTTGTGCGACTTTGACTGAGCTGGTAAAGACGATGGCATTATCCAGGAGAATCAAAAAAAAACTGATTAAAACAATTGGCAACACGATGCTAAACTTTTCTTTTTTCACAAGCTAACGCGGGCTTTCTGGATTGATAATGTCACTAGTATAAACTATACAGCAACTGGACACTCAAGCCCATTTCTGAAAATATCCTGACAGGATGTGGATACGGTAAAAAAGCACGCGCTCACCAATCGGTGGACGCGTGCTTTTATGGTGCGACGTGGTGATGGTTAATGCGCATCCGTCTTGTTAAGTAAGACCCAGTAAAGCCCAAAGACGATGACGCCCAGAATGGTTAGTAGCCAAAAGGCTCGCGCACTGCCGGCCGCGATATTTTGGGCGTGACTCAAGTCAGGGCGGTGGACCGACGTCATCAGCAGGGACAACACCGTCGTCCCGATCCCACCGACGGCTTGCTGGCCCATATTGTATAAGGCGTTGGCGTCGGTTTGCAGATCCTTGGGCAGTGCCTTGAGACCATAGGCGACCGAGTTGCTGAAAGCCATCGAGCGGCCGATGGAAAAAATCAGGTAAGCCGCCATGATCCCCACCGCGCCGAGCACAGGAGCGAATGCCGCCATGGCCAAGGCGGCAAGTGTAAAGATGACATCCCCCAGCAACAGCGGCAGGCGCCCGCCAAAGTGATCCAGTAGCCAACCGTAGAACGGTTGCCCAAGTCCGTTAAACGCAGACCCTGGGAGAAGGACCAACCCGGCGATCAAAGCCGAGGCGCCGAAGACGTCTTGAACATAATTGGGGATCAGGAAATTGATGCCCACGTTGCTGAACTGCAAACTGATATAGGGGAGAAAACTGAACAAGAAAGCCGGTTGCTTGAAAACCGCGAGTGAGAATAAGTAACGCGTGCTGGTGCGCGAAAGCCACAGAAACCATCCCATGCACGCGATAACGACCAGCAACAGTAGCGCCACGACCAGCCAGCGGCCTGTGCTCATGGTGGTCAACCCCAGATTCAAAGCGACCAAGGCGACAGCCAGCAGCCCGAACCTGACCCAATCAAAGGTCAAGCGGCTCTGAGGCGAATATTGGTGAATCTGGCCGCTACCCAAAATCAGCAGCACTACCGCTAGCGGTAGTGTCAACCAGAAGATCATCCGCCAGCTGGCAAAGGCGGTGATGGCCCCGCCAAAAGTGGGCCCAAGCGCCGGTGCGATCATGATGATGACGTTGGAGATGCCGATATACACCCCGAGTTTTGCCCGCGGCACGACGTCGAGAATGATGTTGACCATCAGCGGCGTGCACAGCCCGACACAGCCCGCTTGGATCAGCCGCCCAACCAGCAGCTGCGGGAACGTCAACGCGGTCGCACATAGCAGGTCGCCGATGATGAAAAGCATGGCGGCGGCGGAAAAAAGCTGGCGATTGGTGAAGCGTCGTTTCATATATGCTGACGTCAGCATGACTAAGGCGGCGGCGAGCAAGTAGCCGGATGTGACCCATTGCACGGTTGAAAGCGAAACGTGAAAGGCTTTCGTCAAGATTGGAAACGTGGTGTTCATAGACGTTTCAGTGAGTACGCCAACGAATGACATGAGCGCCACAATGGCAACGACAAACATCGGTTTTTGAGATTGGTGGGTGGCAGACAAAAAGCAGGACTTCTTTCAGAAAAGTAATGATACTATTATAGACTATTTTCACAATGAGCGTAAGCAGTCCCACGATGGCCGTAAATATGGTCCAAAAAGTCCGTCACGGCGCCGTGTTTCCATATTTTTGTCCCTTGAGATTAGGTATAATCAACTTGATTGCGAGGGGGTAGCGTCATGAGTGAAAGGCAAGTCGAACAGCTGGTGAATAACGAATATCCGAACGTGTTGCAACTGATCCAAGACGGGTTGACGGAGGCCGGGTTTGTCGCCAATGGGGCGAAGTTGTTGGCAGAGCGTGACGGGCGGCCTGTGTTTGCGCTTTTCGGCCCAAGTCGCGCGGGTCGTTGCATGACGATGCCGCGTTTGCCGCAGATTTTGCGGCATTAGTCAACGCGGGCATCGTCTGGCCGCTCAAGTATGTGCCTGACGCGGTGGTGGCTAAGTTGCGCAGGCAAGCTGACGTGACGCCCGAAGCCGTCGCCAAGATGCAGGCGCTACACCGATAAACGTTGCACGATCGCAGTCACTAAAAAGGGCGTGAGGTTGAACCCCACGCCTTAATGTTAGAAATATGCTGTGTAAAAGAAGTAACCGGCCAGCCCGAAAGCCGCGATGCCAATGGTGATGCGGATCGCGCGCTGCGGCAGGTGGCGGACCACCATCGGCCCGACTATGCCGCCGATGAACATCCCCAGCCCCAGCGGGATCACCCACAGCCAATAGACGTTCGTCGTGAACGCATAGATCACCAGCGACACGATATTGGCCGCAAAGGTCGTGAAGTTTTTCAGCGCGTTGGCCACGTTAAAAGTCAGCGGCAAACTGACCGACAAGATCGCCAGCATCACGATGCCCGCTGCGGCGCCGAAGTACCCGAGGTAGACCCCGACCAGGCCGATGAAAAGGTTGCGAACGACCACGCGCCAGCCGGTGACGGCGGCATCGACGGTGGTTTGGCCGGGCTGATGCCACGCGGAATACAGCATCAAGCCACCGGCGATCGCAATCAGAAACGGCACCACCTTGGCAAAGCTTGCGGCCGGCGCGATCGCCAGGATCAGCGCGCCCAAGATGCTGCCGGCGACGGTGTAGCCGGTGATGACCAACATTAAGCGGCGGTTGGCGCGCAACTCCTTGGCAGAAGACAGCCCGGCGCCGACGCCGGTGAAGATCATCGCCGCAGAATTGGTGACGTTGGCGGAAACCGGCGGGACGCCCAGCGCGATCAAGACGGGGTAGGTGATTAAAGACGCCATTCCCGCCATCGACGACACTAACCCGCCACCTAAACCTGCCAGCAACAAGATCAACGCGGTTTCCATTAGCCCATCCTCGCTTTCGACTCGTTAGTTCTATTATAAAGCAAGTGGGCGCTTAGCGGCTGGCGAAGGCCGAGTTGGCCGGGCGCTCGGCGTCTGGAAAAGCCGCCAGCACGGTTTGGTAGGCAACGCGGACAGCGTCGGGGATGGCGACATGGGCGATAAAGTTCTTGCCGCGCGGGCCGTAGCCGGTTGGTGTGTCGCTGAGGCGCGCGATCTCGCCGCACAGCAGCGAAACATAGTGGGCCAGCGGCCACATGCCCAGCGGCGGATCGATGAACGTCAGGTCTTGCGCGACTTGGACCCGATATGTTGCGTAGTTGACAATCGTCGCTTCTGGGACGAACTTACGCAAGGTCGCCGCCATCCGGCGTTGCATGGTCGCGTCTTGAAGCAACAAGTATGATTGCGGCTGATAATGGTTAGCGGCCAACAGCGCTAACAAGTTGGTGATGTTGTTGCCGCAGTTGGTCGATTCCCGCTCCAGCCAGTCGACACGCAGGCCGTAACGCCATTGCAAAAAATTGGCGAACAGATCGGCTTCTGTCGTTGCTTCTGGCACCTCAGGATAAGCGCGTTTCATCTGCGCAAACAAGGCCGCAGTCGTGTGTCCGAAGCCGCCGACGATTACGTAGCGACGGGCGAGATGTGCCTGGATGGCGTGGGCGAACACGTCGCCACCGGCGATGATCGACCCGCCAAACAAGACCGCCACATCAATTTGCGGCTGGTCGCCGGTTGGTTTGAGACTGGGTAAATCGCGCGGCCCGCAAAACGCGGCCAGCGTGTTGATGGCGTCTGCTCGAACCGTGCAAAAAACAACGTGCACGAGCTTAAAGAATTGAATGACCAGTTCAAAGATACGTTCAGCGTTGCGTTTGATCGCGTTCAAAGTCAGAAGCTGGATGAAATCGATGAGATCAAGAAGAATGGCTTAGACTATCTAAAACGTCGAGATGACGTTGATGCAACGGTCCGAGATGTCAAAGAACGAACGTTTACTGCCACAATTGACCGAATTCGTAAGGAAGCGGATCAGGCGAACGCTTTGGATGATTTGAACGTGACGACCAGCAAGGCGCAAACACAACTAGATATCATGATTCACCAGATTGAAAGCTTACCACCAGTTGAGAAGGAAAATCATGATAAAGTAACGCCATCGACAACTGATCCTGCTTCAGTTTCGCCAGTAGAACCCACAAAGCCCGTGGTTCAAAAGCGTATCCGCACTTTGCACGCGCGTCAGGTGATTACGGTCAGTCAATGGCGCATTGAGAATGATGCAGACATCGATCGCTACATCGAAAAGCTTCGAGGCGAACTCAAAGCCAAGCTTGAAAATGTTGATGAAATTGATATCAACTTCTAACTATAAAATGGACAGGGAGCAAGAATGGATAAGCACGCAATCAATAAGTTTGCTGTACAAGCACGCCGCGATCTGATCGCAAGCACTGCACAACGATTAGCACTCTTAGGAATTACCCAGGCCGGTGCATCTGAAAAAGAAGCACGCTCAACAGCCTCTGCTGAGTTCTACGCTGGCAATGAACAGCCTCTGGAAGGGCGAGACATTCTCAGACGTGCCGACCTGGTGAAGCGGTTGAACGAGATGGCGGCCAAGAGCGATTGGAAGACAGCCTATCAAGACTTAGTTGAAGAAGTCGCCTACACCTGGTTTAACCGTATCATTGCGATCCGCTTCATGGAGATCAATGATTACCTACCAACAGGCGTTCGCGTATTGTCTTCAATTGAGAATCGGAACGAGCCCGATATCATGCACGACGCACTGGATTTGGAAGATGAATTAGGGGGATATCGGCCAGAAGAACTCGCATTGATCCAAAAGGCGCAGGAATTGCAACAGCCTAATGATTTAGATGCGATGTATCAGATGCTTTTTGTGAAGCAGGTTAATAAGCTCAATGAAAGCTTGCCTAAGCTCTTCGAAAAGACTGACGATTTCATGTTACTTTTGTTCACTCCCAGCTATAATCGCGGCGTGATTGCGGATCTTGTAAAGGAGATTCCAGAAGCTGACTTCGACATTGCTAGTGACGATAGTCAGGGGCAAGTCGAGATTATTGGGTGGTTGTATCAGTATTACAACCAAGAACCCAAAGATGCTGCCTTCAAGAAAAGGAATTATTCGCAAGCAGACATCCCTGCTGTGACGCAACTATTCACGCCCGACTGGATTGTAAAATATCTTGTTGAAAATTCAGTTGGCCGTATTTGGATCGACCACTTACAAGCTATTGGTGACAAGCGCACGGACCGAGATTTGGCACAATCTTTCTCATGGCACTATTACATGTCAAATGCCACACAACCGGATGATGTACGACTCCAAGTACACTCCCAGAATAAAAGTCTTGCTAAGTTAACGGCGCAAGATATTACGGTTGTTGATCCTTCCATGGGCTCTGGCCATATCTTAATCTATGCATTCGATGTTTTAATGCAGATTTATGTCACCGAAGGCTATTCTCAACGTGAAGCCGCTCGTCAAATCTTGGTGCACAATCTCTTCGGTGCGGATATTGATACTCGAGCATTTCAATTGGCATATTTTGCAATGATGATGAAAGGTCGTCAGTTTGATCGCCGCATTTTACGGTCAGATATTAATCCTCACGTTATCGATATTCCGGAAGTAAGTTGGACGCAAGATGATTTGAATCTAATGTCAACTGACCCAGATATACTTAGTAGGTTGGAGTCGGTTAGCTCATTGTTCCGACACGGCAATGAGCTTGGATCGTTGATCAGTATTGACTCTGCAACTAGCGTCATTACGATGTTACATCGTCTCGTCGAGGGTGATCTTTCAGGTGAGCAATTGACGTTAGAGAGCTCGAGGCGAGATACGCTCATCACGCAACTTGCCGCAGTTATTAAAACTCTGGAGATGCTCTGTCACAAATACCTAATTGGAATTACGAATCCTCCCTATATGGGGTCTGGCAAAATGCCAAGCAACTTGGCAGAATTTGTTAAAAAGCACTATCAAAATAGTAAATCCGATCTTTTTGCTGTCTTTATGGAAAGATTGCGTGAATTTACGATAGATAATGGGTATTATGCAATGATTACCCAACATCAATGGATGTTTCTGTCTAGTTTTGAATCGTTACGCAAATCGTTGTCTCAGCAGACCTTTATTAACCTGGCACATCTTGGCACTCGAGCGTTTGAAGAAATTGGTGGAGAGGTTGTACAGTCAGTATCCTTCGTAATGCGTAACTCCGCCATAAACAATTTTGTTGGCACATACGAGCGTTTGGTTGATTTTGATTCCCAGAGTAAAAAGGAATCTGCGTACCTTAAGGCAGTCAACCAACCGGATGTTAAATATTTGTATCGTGCTAACCAAGCAAACTTCCAGAAAGTTCCTGATGGCCCACTTGCATATTGGCTTAAGCAAACAACCTTTGATGCATTAATTTCTAACCCAAGAATTATTCAAAACTGGAAATCTGCAGGACGATTGAAGACTCATGACAATAACCGATTCTTAAGATTGTGGTGGGAAATTGTGATTTCGAGTCGATGGAGAATTGCCGCCGACGGAGGACCGTTTAGACGATGGTATGGAAACAACAATGTACGAGTCGACTTTAACCGACACGCACGGGAACTGTATAATGCCAAAGGTGGTTTACCAGAACTATCATTAACGGAAAAGACAGGCATAACTTGGAATTTGATAACATCGGGTACCAATACATTCAGAATAAAGCCTGAGGGTCAGCTATATACTTCCGCTGCACCAACGATTGTGGAACTGAAGGAAAGCCCAGAAAACAGGCTATTATCATTATTGGCTCAGCTAAATTCCAGCGCAACTGCATATTTATTGAAAGCTTTTAATCCAACTTTAAACACCACTATTCATGATGTGACAAATTTACCTATTCTGAGATCAGAAAGTCTGACTAATAATCTGGCAAAATCAAATATCATTCTTTCAAAGACTGATTGGTGCTTGTTAGAAACATCGGCCGAGTTCTCAAGCCAACCATTGATGCTTCATATCGCTGAGCATAATCGAAATTGGACGATCAAGGCCGCCTTTACCCAATGGGCAACAGAGGCAGAGGATCGGTTCAATCAGCTGAAAGCTAATGAAGAAGAACTCAATCGTATTTTCATTGACCTTTATGGTCTTCAAGATGAACTGACACCAGAGGTCGCGGATAAAGATGTGTCTGTTCGTAAGGCAGATCTTTCTCGGGATATCAAAGCTTTTCTTTCGTATTTCATCGGTGTCGTTTTTGGCAGATATTCGCTGGATGTTCCTGGACTTGCGTTCGCCGGCGGAGATTGGGATCCAAACAAGTATCAGTCATTCAAGCCAAACTCAGATGATGTAATCTTGCTTACCGACGAGGACTATTTTAATGATGAACGGGATATCATCAATCGATTGAAGGAGTTCTTGACTGTGACCTTTGGCGCAGAAAAATTGGATGAGAACTTACGGTTTATCGCAAGTGCGCTTGGTAAGAAAGGCGATACGCCAGAGGCACAGATCCGTAAGTACTTCCTTGATGACTTCTACAAGAAAGACCATTTGTCTACTTACCAGAAACGGCCAATTTATTGGCAATTGTCTTCCGGCAAACAAGGTGGCTTCCGAGCGTTGATGTACCTACATCGCTATGATGAGAATACGTTCGCAATGGTGCGGACCTCATATCTACATCCGTTACAAGAAGCATATGGGAACCGGCGGACACAATTACAGAAGATGATTGAAGTCGAGACGAATACCAAGCAACGTAATCTGATGACCAAGCAGGTTGTCAAGCTGGATAAACAACTTGACGAAATTGCGAAATTCGATAGCTCGCTTCAGCACGTTGCGAATATGCACATTGCGTTGGATTTGGATGATGGCGTATTGGTTAACCATGAGAAAGTTCAAGGTGGCCAGAAACTACTCGATCCACTGAAATAATGAAACGTCCTCCAATCGTGATGAGATTAGGGGACGTTTTTGTGCCAATGAAAGTGCCAATTTTCTAGAGTGAAATTATGTTGATGATTTTATCCGTATCCTCTTCTTCCAATTCCTTAATAACGTGCAAGTATGTTGATTGAGTCGTCGTAATATTTGCGTGACCAAGACGTTTGGATACAGTTAACACGCTTATTCCCTGATAGAGGAGTACTGATGCATGGGTGTGACGCAAGCCATGAAAAGTTATCCGCGGAAGTCCTAGAGCACAGAGTATACCAGTGAGTGTCTTGTTTATTTCGGCGCTGACGGGTACTCGTCCATCTTGGAGAAACAGTGGGGAGTCCGGTTCAACATCGTGTACTGAGATGTACGTGTTGAGGGCTTGACATGTATGTTTATCAATAGCGATCTTGCGGACTGAACTCGGGGTTTTGGTTTTCTTAAAACCTGTGTGGTATTTATAATCCCAGGTCTTGTTGACGTCTAAAGTGCATGTGTTGCTATCCAAATCTCGACGCGTTAAACCGACGATTTCTGCATAACGCATGCCGGTTACTGCGGCGATGTAGATAATCAGCTCTTCGCGATTATCGAGGTCAAGATGCTGGATTAGCGTACGCCATTCTTTAAAATCGAGGGCTTTCTTTAAATGCTTTAGCTCGTGACCGCTGAGAACAACTTTACGGGTTGGATCTATGGGAATGATCTTTTCGTCGAGTGCATCAAGTATTGCAGCGTGGATCTGTTTGTGAAAGGTCGCTACCGTCCGGGGCGCATGATTTTGTGCAAATTGGTTAATGGCTTCTTGGTAATCTGAGCGAGTGATGTCTTTTAACAGTTTGTGACCGAATAATCTTCTAATATGTTGTAGCGTGTTGTCGTACTTAATCAGCGTGATTGAACTTACTGAGTTTGCTTTATAAAGTTTGATCCAGCGATTAAAATAATCGGCAAGTGGAATATCGCCGACCTTGTAATGGCGTACAGTGATGTAGTTTGATTTGATTTCACTGGCTGCTAGTTCAGCGTCACCCTTAAATTTAAAACCAGATTTTCTTAGCTTCTTGTACTTTCCGTCGAAATCTTTGTAAGAGATTTCGTATTGCCAGACATTGCCTCGTTTTCGATAACTTACCATAAGTGTCAACACTCCTTTGTTTGATATAAATAATAAATTGGCACAAAATTGGCACGATGGCGCACCTTGGCCTTAATTTATTAAGGAGTGCGAGTGTATGCTCAGCAATTACCAGCGGTGATTTTTGAAAATCACTCGATGCCATAGACGAATCCCAATCATCTTTAGCAATATTTATACACTGATTTGCTATATCGGATACTGTATTAATATATTGTAATGGTTCTCTATATGGTAACAGTGCAACTTGGCCGTTGGTATAATGCATTGTTGGCATGGTGAGTGATGCAAGATAATTGAAGACTTTTGAATTCATATATGCAAGCATCGGAATAATATTATTTCCGAAGTACGATGGACCAGATGCATCAAATATTGAACCTGACGGAGAAAACCGAGCTCCAAATTGACCGCTAGTCAGATCAGTCCAAGTTATTGACTCGATAAAGTAAAATCGTTCATTCCTGATATTTGCTCTCCCGGACGATTTTATAGCCCTACCATTGTCTTCCCAGTTAATGACATAATCTCTATTTCCGTACCATTTTCTAAAATTTCCGCCTTTGTTGAGTGGAATCCATTTCGACTTATTGATGTTAATCTCGAACCAGTGTCTGTAAAATAACGCATTATTCCCAGTATCCAACCCTTTTTTCGCATTGCCAACATCTCTAATTGTCTTCCGAGATGAAAATACATCAAGTGTTGATTGTGGTGCCCAGTATACAACTGGGCTCCCAGGAATCTTTGCAAAATTCGTTTGGTTAGAACTGTAGAAATATGAAACATCAGGATTATCAATCGCTTCGAGCACTCGATCTTCCTGAACTTTCATCCCACCTGTAAACTCAGTCAGGCGAATGTAAGATCCTGTATCATCCGAGCTCCGTCTATTTTGAAGTACAAAGCTATCTATCGTTACAAACGCCTCATCAAAGAACGCATGTGTTTCCATCTGAATAAGGCTTGGAATATAGAAATTGGCTAATAAAGCAGTGCGAAGCTTTTCGAACGTTTTGATAAACATCCAGACCATCGGTGTCATATATGCTGCATAGCCATTCTTCACCGTCATATTAATATTCAGCCAAATAAACACTGAGAACAAATCACCTGAATAATCCTTATAATGTTTCTTAACGTAAGTCTTCAGTGTCTTATCCATCTTGTTTAGGTACGGTGGGTTTGTGACGACAACGTCGTATTTGGCTTGCATAATATCAACAATCTGGAGTAAACGACGTAATTGTGCCAAATTGCGCTCGTCAACAAACAAATTGTTTGTACCATTCGATAACTCGTTCAGCTGCTCAAATAATGACCTTGTGTCAAAGGTATGCTCAAAGTGAATAATTGATCCCAATGTTTTAGCATCGATAAAGCTATCTCTGATTTCTGTGATTGTACTGAGATCATTCTCTGATAATCCAAGATGGCCTAAGAACTCATCAGAAAGGTTCTTGGCGTCTTCAAAAACAAACAGATTCAAATTTAGGTCTCGACTCAGCGCACGACGATCATACTGTCGAACCTTCATCATGATCGCAAAATATGCGAGCTGATAGGCACGCTTATCAATTTCCAATCCATAAAGGTTTTGAGTGGCAATTTGTCTGGCAGCTTCACGCCTGGAATAGCCTTGCTCGTCGTAGATTTTCATCAAGACATCAAAGGCGTAAACCAAGATGTGCCCTGAGCCCATAGCGTTATCCAATATACGAAGTGCTGAAAGATCCAGCGGTGTGCCAACTGGATGCAGCTCTCCAGGTAAGAGATACTTAAGTTGATCAGCCAATTGAGAGTCTGGTGTGTGTTCAAGATAGTAACGGCCTAAGGAGTTGTCGACCATGTACCGGACGACCCAATCTGTCGTAAACAGTTGCGTTGCAGCCGGAATGTCCCGTTCCTTGACGGGACCGCCATTGATATCAACGACTTCGTGGTGAGGTTCTTGGTTGTAATACTGATACAACCACCCAATAATCTCGACTTGCCCCTGACTATCGTCACTAGCAATGTCGAAGTCAGCTTCTGGAATCTCCTTCACCAGATCCGCGATCACGCCGCGATTATAGCTGGGAGTGAACGATATCTGGCGAGTTTGCTAGTCATTGAATCTATCGTTGGTTATACTTAAGTATTAGGAAGAGCGGATTTTAGATAATTAGAATGGAGTAGACAGCGTATGGCTGAATTGGAACTGGCGCAGGTTGTCACAGGGATCGAGGCACTTTTCACAGAAAGCAATCACTTCGTATTCTGGTACGACGAGCAGGGAGACTTTAAGGACAATATTCCTGCAATCGCAGATCAGCTGGAACAGAAAGTGATCGTCATGAATGAAGGAACACAGTTTGCAACCAAGCTCCAGCTGACGACGCTGGAACGTGAGGGACAATCAGCTTTGGTGTACTCTCCAGCACCGCGACCAGCAATCGAATTGAACCTTCTGGAGGACTTCTTACGCTACTCTAAGACTTATGCTGCCGATGCGTTGACGATGCTACAAGAAGAACTGGGCTTGCAGCGGAGCGATCGGGCATTCCTAGAAAAGTACGCCAGTTTCTTTGCAAGCAAGGAACGCAAGCAACGGTTCGTTAAACTCAACTACAACCACCAGCCACTCGAACTGGTTTTGCTAGCGGCGTTAGCCAAGGCATCTACCCCTGCGTTAGGGGCAATTTTGCAGGTGATCTGTCGAGGATCCCTGGATGAAGACAACGAGACCCTGGCTTTGTTTGCCAAATATGGTGCGCTGGATGTTTTCTGGGATTTTGTGGAGCGGGCTTATGGGTTTTCAAATACTCATCGGACACCGCTGTACCTGTTTGCAGCAATGCTGTTGAATATGGCGTACGATCAAGCTGATCGCGAGTTGCCGACTAGTCTGAGTGCCTATGCGCTTAGTCGGGCTAATAACGCGGTCACGTTTATTCAAAATACGCGTAACCTAATTAGCGGGCAACCAGCTATTCAACAAATTGCGACTGCGGTTTGGGATTTTGTTCACGGCCAGACGCTTTTTGGCAAAATGGAGCCAGCCCAGCTGGCCAGAATAGATGCTTTTCCACAAATCGATGGGTTGTTAAGCAAGTGGGTGACTGAGCGGATTCTGGCTGATGATTATGACGTTCGCATCAATCGCCAGTCATTGACTGAATTAATCTCATCTCGGTTGACGATGGCTTATGGAACGCAGTATGCGTCAGCTTATGCGATTCAACGCGACGCTTTAGCAGTTCTGACTGCAAAGTCTGCGACGTCTTCAGCAGATCTGGCGACTGCGATTGATCAGTACGTCAATACAGATTATCAAATCGACACGAATTATCGGGAATTCACAGCGGCTTGTGCAGTTGTCGACCCAGCCATCGAGTCGCTGACAGAAGGAATTCAGGCGAAGGTTGAGAATGCCTATTTGAATGACTTCTTGACGCCATCGATTCGAGATTGGAATACGGTTTACTCGCCGGATGCTGTGCCAAGCGATGCTTACCAGCGCAACTTTTACCGGCAGTATGTGTCCATTGATGACGACCGTACTCTTGTCTTGATCTCTGATGCTTTTCGTTTTGAAGCTGCCAGAGCGTTGCAGGATGAGCTTGATGCACGTGATGTGATGACAACTGAAATGCACCGGTTGATTACAGGCTTGCCATCAGTGACTTATTTCGGCATGCCTGCGCTTCTCCCTAATCGCGATCTGCAGTATACAGATGACAAAAAAGTGTTGGTTGACGGGCAACTCGTCGATAACACTGAGAAACGGCAGCAGGTTTTACAAGCAACCAATCCTGATAGTGTGGCCGGATTGGTCAAAGACTTCGTGGCGATGACAAGCCAGGAGCGCAAAGACTTTTTGAACGGCCAGAAGGTGGTTTATCTGTACGATAATCGAGTCGATACAACTGGTGAAAAGTCAGTTACCGAACAAGAAGTGTTTGCAGCAACTGCGCGGGCGATCGATAACTTGGCGCGGACCATTGAGATCTTGCGGAATGTCTCTGTTCGCCACATTATTGTCACTGCAGACCATGGTTATATTTACCGGCATTCTGCGCTAGACAGCGCTAACAAGATCGAAGTCTCTCAGCAAGCTTCAGATGCTGCCGGTGTGATTAAGAAAGAACAGCGTTACGTGCTATCGGAACGGCCACTCGAGGTAGTAGGAACGGCACATCAACAGCTTGGAGCCTTGCTGGGCAATGACGACACGAGATGGGTCAACTATCCAAAGAATTTTGATATCTTCCAAGCCCCGGGACCAAGCCAGAACTATGTCCACGGTGGAAGCTCGGCACAAGAGATGATTGTTCCTGTGTTAGACGTTCGTACGGCAAGTGGTCGCTCATCGGCAGAACCTGCTCGTCTACACGACGTTACTGCGGCACGCCGAATCACTGCTAGAGATGTTGTTGTGCAATTGATGCAAGATGATGCAGTGGGTGAGTTGGTTACCGCTGCTAATTACCAAGTTTATTTTGTTGACGATCGTGGCGAGAAGATTTCTGGTGTTCGACGGGTGGCTGCTGACAGTCGCGAAACCTTACCAACAGACCGAATTCAGCGTGTTCGCCTGACACTTAAGGATGCCAAATATACAAATGGCCGCAAGTATACGTTGATTATCCGTAACGATGATACAGATCAACAGCTTGAGACGTCGTACACGATGGACATGGTGATCGGAGGAGGCTTCGGTTTTGACATCTGAAGAACAGCAACAACGCCAAGACGCTATTCAAAATAAGCTCGAACAGTTCTTTCCCGGGCGTTTCGTGCGCAAGGACTTGACCCAGCGCATCAAAGAAGGCGCCAACGTGCCGACATACGTGCTGGAGTTCTTGCTGGGTCAGTATGCGAACGGTTCGGATCCGGTCGCGATTGAGCGCGGTGTGGACAATGTTAAGCGGACGCTGGCAAACAACTACGTGCGGCCTGATGAAGCCGAGAAGATCAAGTCTAAGATTCGCGAGAACGGTGCATACACAGTCATCGATAAGCTGACGGTGTCCTTAAACACGCACGAGGATCGTTATGAGGCGAGTTTTGGCAATCTTGGTATCGATGGCGTTCCGGTTGATGAGTCGTATCCGCAACAATACGAACGGTTGCTGATCGGCGGGATCTGGTCGATCGTTCGTCTTAGTTATGACCATGAGAGCGACGACCATTTTAATGTTGAAGAGCTGACCCCCATCCAAGTGCCATTCGTGGATATGGCAGAGGTCTATGTTGGCCGCAAAGCGTTCAGCACGGATGAGTGGATCGATCTGCTTCTGCGATCGATGGGGATGGAACCGGATGCCTTTGATGAGCGAGTAAAGTGGTTGCTGCTATCCAGACTGATTCCATTAGTTGAGAATAACTATAATCTTGTTGAGCTTGGGCCTCGCGGGACGGGGAAGTCGCATGTTTATAAGGAGCTTTCACCCAATTCCATTCTGGTTTCTGGTGGTCAGACAACGGTGGCAAACCTCTTCTGCAATATGGCCCGTCATGAAGTCGGTTTGGTTGGGATGTGGGATGTCGTTGCCTTCGATGAGGTTGCGGGAATCAACTTCAAAGATCAAGACGGAATTCAGATCATGAAAGACTATATGGCATCGAACTCTTTCGTTCGCGGCCGTGCTGAGATTCAAGCCCGTGCCGGGATGGTTTTTGTCGGAAATATCAATCAAAGCGTTGATGTGCTGCTGCGGACCTCTAATCTCTTTGAACCGTTCCCGGATGCAATGGGAACAGACACGGCGTTCTTGGATCGGATTCATAACTATTTGCCTGGCTGGGAGATTCCAAAGTATAAGCCGAGCTTCTTCACTGCGGGATTCGGGTTTATTACAGATTATCTTGCAGAGATGATGCGCGAGCTGCGGAAAATCTCGTTCGGGGATGCTTTTGACAACGATTTTGCGCTTGGTAATCAGCTTAACCAGCGCGACACGATTGCGGTACGTAAGACAGTGTCAGGGATGATCAAGCTATTGTATCCTCATGGTGAGTTTGAAAAAGCGGATGTAGAAAAGATTTTGACGTTTGCGTTGGAGATGCGGCGGCGCGTGAAGGAACAGCTCAAGCGAATTGGCGGTATGGAATTCTATGATGTTAACTTCTCTTATATTGACCGAGAGACCCAACAAGAGACTTTTGTTGGTGTGCCAGAGCAAGGCTCCACGACGTTAATTCCAACCGGAACGGAGAAACCAGGTTTTGTCTACACGGTGCAACGAGATGCTGCGGAGCGCCTGAGTCTGTTCAAACTTGAAAGCCAAGTGTTGGCCGGTTCGGGAAAGCTAGAAAAAACTGGGATTGGTAGTAATCGTCAGGCACGGGAAGCCATGGATACGGCTATGCGGCTCTTGCAATCAAGTTATGCCCGAATCGATCAACGTATTTCACCGAACCACCATGATTTTGTCTTGCATGTTGCCAATCTCAATGCGGTTGAACTGACAGGTCATATAGCTCTCGCAAGTTATATTGCACTGGTTTCGATCGGCACCGGTCGTGCGACCATTGATAGCCTAGCTGTGCTAGGGGATGTCACGATCAGTGGAGTGGCAGCAAAATTCGATGATCTTGCGGATCAATTGCAGATCGCGAGCGACAGCGGGGCGAAGAACATCTTGTTGCCGATCAGTTCAGTTGAGCAACTGCCGTTGGTGCCATCAGACTTGGTTGCAAAGTTTAATTTGAATTTTTATTCTACCGCGCAAGAAGCAGTGTTTAAGGCATTAGGGGTAAATTAATTCGCAATTATGATGTGGACGCATATTGGCACCCGATATTTTCATTAATTGCTTGTGAAAGAAGGATACAACGATTCGGTTGAAGTCGTTGATAATTAATTATGGAATATAAACGTAGGAGTGCAAAGAAAGCAATAATAATTGCGCTACGTACAGTAGGCGGTGTCGCATCGCGAGATAAGCTACATAACACGATCGCAGATGATGAACATAGTGGATTCACATATAATGATGTGTTTGCGCAGGTGACGTCCAAGCGAACAGGCAATAAATATACACCGTTTAATTATGATTTTAATTTTGGCTTGCAAGAACTTGCAATTACTGGTTACATTGAACCAATGCATCGTGGCGCAGACATTGTCCTGACGGAAAAGGGACGGACGGCTGATCTCTCGAAATTTCCAACTGCGGAAGAACAAAAGCAAATGACTGCTTATTGGGAGGAGAAAAAGCAAATTCGTATCGCGCGACAAGCAACTAAGAAGAAACCGTTGACAAGGGTTGCTGAAGATTCTGACGATGAGGATGAAACTGAAGAACTTGATTGGAAAGCACAGTTGCTAGATCAGCTGAAGCAATTCTCCTCGTCTAAGTTTGAGAGCTTTGCGCGACTCCTAATCTCAAAGATGGGTGTCACAATTGATAAACAGCTGGGCATTATAGCAAGTGGTGATCATGGGATTGATGGTTATGGCTACTTCGAATCCGATGAGTTCCGGACCGCTCGAGTTGCAATTCAGGCTAAACGATACACCGACGTTGCGGTTTCTGAGCCTGAGATCGATAAGTTTAAAGGTGTCATGGACGGGTTTAATGCTGAGTATGGTATTTTCATCACAACAACTCATTTTACCGAAATGGCCAAAGCAAAAGCTGTCCAAGGAACGAGAACAGTGACGCTTATTGATGGTCAACGGATTGCAGATCTTGTGGAGCAGTATCAATTACACGTGACGCCTGTTCAGACGTTTAGTTTGGATGACTACTATTTCGAACAAAATTAGGTAAGACGCTTATAACTAGTTTCTTAACAGCGATATACACCTATCAATTTAATCATCCTTCAGGAGGGTCTCCATCGTGACCAAAATCCAAGTCGTCGGCGCCATCATCATTCGCAATCATAAGCTTCTTGCCGCTCAGCGTGCCGCCAATCGGGTGCTGGGCGGTTATTGGGAGTTTCCTGGCGGCAAGATCGATCCTGGCGAGACGCCAGAAGCCGCGATGGCGCGGGAGCTGCGGGAGGAATTTGGCGCCCAGACGACGGTGTTTGAGAAATTTGCGCTCGACGGCGTGGCGGAGCTGACGTTTGGCGAGGTTGTCTTGCATTGTTATTATGTGCGCTTAGATAGCGAGATCACCAAGACGATCGCCCATGACGAGCTGCGATGGGTGACGCCGGAAGAAGCCTTGGCACTCGATTGGGCGCCAAGTGATGTCGCGGTGATGAAGGCGCTAGTGAAGACGGGGTTTGCCAATGAGCACTGATCAGGAAATCGATAAGGGACTACATTTTGGGTTCATCGATAACAGCACCCCGGCGCTGGATCGCTATCAACCGGCGTTAGTGACCAACCACGGTGGCACGGTGTTAGACACGCTGGAAGAGGAACTGCGCGGGACGACCTATTTTGTGATTGCCGTGGCGTTTGTGACACTGGGCGGTTTGCTGGATCTTAAGAGCACGCTGGCCGACATCGCCAGGCATGGCGTCACCGGCCAGCTGATCACGTCGACTTATCTCAGCTTCAACAACCCCGACGTTTTCGCGGATCTTCTCCAGATTCCTAATCTTGACGTGCGGGTGCTGGAGCGCGACGGCTTCCACACCAAGGCGTATTACTTCGACCACGGCGATTATGAAAGTATCGTGATCGGCAGCGCGAACCTGACGCAGAACGCCTTGAAGAAGAACTTCGAGTGGAACCTGCGCGTGACGTCCACCGAGCGCGGGGATGTTGTGTGTGATGTCAAAGACGGCCTCGACGACTTGTGGCAAGAAGCCACGCCGCTGACAGATTCCTGGGTCGTCGGCTACCGCCAAAACTGGCAGGCACCAACTCCGCGTGTGGTTGCCAAGCCGGCCAAATCCAAGCAGATCACGCCTAACGCCATGCAACAAGACGCGTTGGCGTCTTTGCGGCGGTTGCGCGAGGTCGAACACGCCAAGCGTGGCTTGGTGGTGGCGGCGACCGGGACTGGGAAAACCTATCTGGCGGCTTTTGACGTGCAGCAGTTCCACGCTAAGCGTGTGTTGTTTGTCGTGCACCGCGAACAGATTCTGCGCAAGGCGCTGACCAGCTTCCGCGAGGTGCTGGGAGGCCCGCGAAGCGACTATGGGATTTTGAGCGGGAGTCAAAAGGATCTGTCTGCGCGCTACTTGTTTGCCACCGTCAACATGGTGTCTAAGCTCGAGATCTGTGAACAACTCGGGGCAGACGCCTTCGATTACATCATCATCGATGAAGCCCATCGCGTCAGCCAGCGTGTTGCCGGTGACAAAGAGTCGATGTATCAGCGGCTGATGAAATTCTATCAGCCGCAGTTCATGCTGGGGATGACCGCTACACCGGAGCGCACCGACGGAACCAACGTCTATGAATATTTTGGTTACCATCTCGCTTATGAGATTTCGCTATTAGACGCGCTGGACAACGACCTGTTGGCGCCGTTTCACTACATTGGCGTGACCGATTACGAAGTTGACGGGCACGTGATTGACGACCAAACCAGCCTGCGGTATCTGGTTTCCGACGAGCGGGTGAACTATATTTTGGCGAAGACGATGTATTATGGTCCGCGGGCCGGGGGCTTGCACGGGCTGATTTTTGTCAGCCGGGTTGAAGAAGGCCGCGAGCTGGCGGATAAGTTCAACGCGCGTGGGGTGCACGCCGTATTCGTCTCGGCGGTCGATTCGGTGGCGGCTCGTGAAGACGCGGTGGCTAAGCTGACGGCAGGCGAGCTGCAGTATATCATCACCGTGGACATTTTCAACGAAGGGGTCGATATCCCGATTCTCAATCAGATCGTGATGATGCGGCCGACCAAATCCAGCATTATCTTTCTCCAGCAGCTCGGCCGCGGCCTGCGGAAACTGCCTGACAAGGAGTCGGTGACGATCCTGGATTTCATCGGCAACTACGACGAGAACTATATGATCCCGATGGCGTTCGACCGCTCGCACACCAGTAACAAGGAGAAAATCCGCAAGCAGATCATCAGCCCGAGCATCTCTGGCGTCTCGACGATCCACTTCGAAGAAATCGCCCGCAAGCGGGTGCTGGCCGCGGTGTCCAAGGCGCGGCTTGACGAAATGAAACGCTTCAAGGCCGCTTACACTAACGTCAAAGACAAGATCGGCTTGCGCGCGCCAATGTTGCTGGACTTTGCCAAACTCAGCAGCGTCGCCGTGCCGGACATCGTGGCTAAATTCAAGACACTGTACGACATGCAGCGCAAATTCGAGGAGACTGTGCCGCAAACTTTGTCCGAGCGCGATTACAGATTCTTGTTGTTCTTGTCCAAAGAAGTCGCGGTGGCCAAGCGCCCGCTGGAGGCCTGGATTCTCAAGCAATTGCTGGCCGGCGTGCTGCTCGATGACCAGAAGGTCCAAGCGGCGATGAAAACCCAGAACGTTTTCTGTGACGAGGAATCGCTGGTCAACGTCGCGGCGATTCTGGACCTAAGCTATTTCATGAAGACCAACCGCGCCAAATATGGCGACCTGTCGCTGGTGGTGAGAGACGCTGCCGGCTGGCATCTGGGCTCAGAGTTTGCCGCGGCCTTGCAGGTGCCGGCGTTCAAGGCGTATGTGGCCGATGCCCTCGACGCCAACTTGTTTGAGTTGCGACACAACGGCATGGTCCACGGCGATCGCTTCACGATCGGGGAGAAGTACTACCGCACCGACGCGTTGAAGTTGCTGAACTGGCACGGCGAGCAGAACGGGCAAAACGTTGGTGGCTACATCATGCGCCCGGATGCGCGCTTCCTGCCGGTGTTTATCGCCTTGGAGAAAACCGACCAGTTCCAAAACAAGATGGCCTACGAAGATGAATTCATCGACCGCTCGACGCTGCGCTGGTTCTCTAAGAGCGGCCGTCAGACGACCAGCAACACTGAGAAGCAGGTCATCGCCCACGACGGTTACGGGATGATCCAGCTGTTCGTGAAGAAGTCCGATAACGACAAGCGTGAAGGCAACGACTTTTATTATCTCGGATCTGCACGGGTGGTGGCGGCCGAGAACACCGTCGCCCAAAACGCTGACGGTAAGGCGACCAAGCTGGTCGAATTCACGCTGAACTTAGAGCACCAGGTGGACTTGAGTTTGTATCGGGCACTGACAGATGCGGAAGTGTGAAAGGAGAAAACAATGTCGCGTAAGAATCGGAAGAAAAAGTTGGCCAAGCAAGGCCTGGTTCTGTGGCAAGTCGATGTTGATACGGAACTGATGAAGCAGGTTGATCCGATCCTACAGAAGGCAGGGATGACCCGCTCACAGCTTGTTGAGCGGTTTTTGGAAGATTTTGTCGCTGCAAAAGGCTTTCCCGATTATATTGATCTAGATGCCCTTGCAAAAGATCCGGCGCTGAGTGACCAAGAACGGGCAATCGTTAACCAGCAGATTACCAGGAAAAACAATGTTTTGAATCAGGTGTGACAGTGTGAGACGTTTTTGGCAGGCACTTGGGTTGCGGGTGCAAGCAGGGTCAGTCCACTTTAAGGAGCTGAAAACCAATGGCAGATAGAGCTTTTGGCTGGGTCCAAAATCCTAGTGATTTTCAATCTTTGCAACGTGTCGTACAAATTTTTGATGCCGAGTCCAGCTATTATCAAAACGAATTACCTGACAAGGTGACGCAGTACATTCCGTTTGCGGATGTGCGCGAGCACTTGTTAGCGCAACTGAGCCAAAACGTTGACAGTTTCAGCTATCCTGAGCTTGTCGGATCAAGCAAAACGATTAACGGCCAGACACCAGAAAAGCGTTCCCTGGCGGTTGCGGATGCGTTGATTCAAGTCACCATCCCGTCGCAATCCGCCAAGACAACCGGTAAATATTGGACCGACAACTGGACGGCAGATGGCTATTTGCGCTGGGCGGTGTCGTTCAACTTTGTTGCTGTCGACCGCGATAGCGATCGGTATTCGTTGACGGCATTCGGAAAACAACTGTCACAAGCGGCTACACCGGAGCAACTGACGGCGGTGATGCAACGCGGCCTGTTAGCATATCCCCCAGCGACGCGGATCTTAACGATTCTGAGCCCGGATGGGGTGAAGCTGACTAAGTTTCAGATTGGCCGCTTGTTGGGTTTTTCAGGCGAATCTGGCTTCACGTCGTATGCCAACGACTTGATGGTGGACTTACTTACCAATGCGGAGCAGACAGAAGTCAGCCAAGTCAGAAACAACATTGAAGGTACCAGTGACAAATATGCCAGAATGATCGCGGGTTGGCTGAAAAAGGTCGGTTTCGTCAAGACAGAGCGTCAAAAAATTGTTAGTCAACGACTCAACAAAAAGATTGCTGGCTTTCAGACTTATGCGATTACTGGGCCCGGTTTGCACCGCTTGCGCCAAGCAAACGGCAGCGCCAAAAACAAGCGCCTCAGCAAGTTTGTCATGTGGGAATTCTTCGCGACCGGCGGCACCGATCGCGGCTATGTTCGCACGCGTCGGGCGCTGATTTTGCAGGCGTTGATGCAGACGCCAACTAAATCGTTTGTACAATTGCTCAAGGAGCTAGCCGCCAAAGGAATCCAAGATCCAGAAGCGGTGATCCGTAATGATATCGATGGCCTAAACCGCATTGGCATTACCATCGATGTTCGTGATAAGCGGCTGAAATTGCAGGATGTACTCCATCCTTTTGATATCCCAGCTTCACATCAAACCATCATCCATCAGTTGTCTGAACGCGAACAGCTGAAAGCCCAATTTCTTACAGAGACGACACTGGATCCCCACTTCATTGCATTACTGGACATCGCTTACGATTCGAACAAAAATCAAGACTTCGAAATGTTGACGACAGAGCTCTTTGCCCAAGTATACGGGCTTAACGCCATCCATCTCGGTCACGCGCGCAAGCCCGATGCGATTGTGTTTACAGATAAGTTCGGGCTGATAGTCGACACCAAGGCATACAGCCAAGGCTATTCGCGCAACGTGAATCAAGCTGACGAAATGGTGCGTTACGTCACTGAAAACCATCATCGCGACGCAGGTATCAATCCCAACCGCTGGTGGGAGAGTTTTGCGCCTGAGATTCCGGCGGACCGGTATTACTTTCTCTGGGTCAGCAGCCACTTCAACGGTGAGTTTGCCAAGCAGCTTGATTACACCGCCAAGCGTTCGCACGCCCGCGGTGGGGCACTGGCCGTCAAGCAATTGCTGATCGGAGCTGACCAGGTATTAAAAGGCCAGCTGGATGTCGACACGTTGCCGACGTTCATGACCAACCAAGAGATCCACTTTGGTGACTTGTGACCACATAGACGAGCCGCATTTGTTTATGCTATACTGACCCAACAAGGATGTCATAGGATGTGTAAATCATGAGGTTCATCGGTAGCAAAACCAACTTATTGCCGCAGATCGCGGCGTTACTGGCCAAACACGTCGACGGCAGCGAACGCAGCTTCGTCGACCTTTTTGGTGGCTCCAATGCGGTGGGGCAGTATTTCAAACAACAATATCAGGTCATCAGCAATGACATCATGTACTTCTCGTATGTGATCGCCCGCGCGTCGATCCAACTCAACCAGACGCCGGCTTTTGCCGGGTTGCGGCGCCAAGGGATCCCCGACCCCTTGCGCTATCTGCAGGCGACGCCTATCGAAGCGCAGCCGGTGGGTTACGTGGCGTCCAACTATTCGCCGCTGGGAGAGGCTAAGCGGATGTACTTCACGCCGGAGAATGCGCGGCGGATCGATTTTATCCGCGAGACGATCGAGGCCTGGAAGCAGGCCGATGCAATCACTGAAGACGAGTATTTCTACTTATTGGATGCGTTGATTCAAGGCATCCCTTACGTTTCCAACATCACCGGCACATACGGCGCCTACCTCAAACACTGGGACAAGCGCGCCTACAAGCCCATCGAGCTGATCCCCAGCGCCATCAGCGACAACGGCCAGGCCAACCGCGCGTTCAATGTCGACGCGCTCAAGCTGATCCACGAGTTGGAAGGCGACATCGTCTACATCGACACGCCTTACAACTCGCGGCAATACGCGCCGAACTACCACGTGCTGGAGTCGATCGCCGCTTGGGACAAGCAGCCGCTACACGGTGTCACCGGCCAGCGCGATAACACCGATGAGAAGTCGCTGTTTGCGATGAAGACCAAGGCGCGTGCCGCCATGGAAACCTTGTTTGCGGACCTCAAGTTCAGACACGTGGTCGTGAGCTATTCCACCGACGGCATTTTGCCGGAAGCCGAGCTGCGCGAGATCTTAGAAGTCAACGCGGTGCCCGGGACGCTGGAAGTCGTGCGGATCCCGTATCGCAAGTACAAGTCCAAGATCGTCAACGAAGACACCAGCGTGGCCGAGCTCTTGTTTTATTTTCAAAGCAAAAAAGCCGTGGTGCCTGCCAGCAAGCCTCGTCCGGTGATCAAGGCCAGCGCGCCCAAGCAAGCCGGCGGGTTCATCAAGAGTCCGCTGAATTATGTAGGTGGCAAGTATAAGTTGCTCCCGCAACTCTTGCCGCTGTTCCCGCCACATATCAATACCTTCGTCGACTTGTTCTCCGGCGGCGGCAACGTCGGCATCAACGTCGACGCCAAGCAGGTGATCTTCAACGACAACAACGTCAAGATCAACGAGCTGTTCCGGTATTTTCAGGGCAAGGATCCGGAAGCCTTGATCGCTGAGATCGAGGCTAAGATCGCCCAGTACCACCTGAGCAAGACCAATCAAGAAGGCTTCTTGCAATTCCGCGTGGACTACAATGCTGATCCCAAACCGATCGACTTGTACACGCTGGTGGCCTACAGCTTCAACTACCAGTTTCGCTTCAACAACGAGAGGCAGTACAACAACCCGTTTGGCCGCAACCGCAGCCACTTTTCTGAGCGCATGGCGGCCAATCTGCGGCGCTTCGTCACGCGGCTGAACAGCATCGATGCCGTGTTTACCGACGATTACTTCACAGATTTTGATCTGGATCAGCTGACGCCAGGCGACTTCGTGTACGCGGACCCGCCGTATCTGATCACCACCGGGTCGTACAATGACGGCAACCGCGGCTTCGTGAACTGGACGGCCAAGCAGGAACAAGAACTCTATGCGTTTCTCGACGAGCTGAACGCGCGTCACATCAAGTTCGCGCTGTCCAACGTCACCGAGCACAAGGGACGCGTGAACGACAGCCTGATCGCGTGGTGTGAGCAATACCACATCCACGAGCTCAGCGCCGACTACAGCAACGCGTCGCACAACACGACGCACGCCGGGAGCCGCGAGGTCTTGATTACGAATTACTAGCATATTTGAGCAATTGAATGAATCCGGATCAGTGGCTGGTGTTACAGCTTTCAATTTCGAGAGGATCTGCCATGACTGCGTTATTATCCACTGCGACAACAGACGTCTCTCTAGCTTTCTTCTGGCTCTGGGTCAACTGGTGTTGAAGAATATTTTTATCCTTTTAGAAAGTCTCCACGATAGGGGGCTTTTTATTTTGGTCTGCTTCAACAAGAGGTTAAGAATCATTTTTTAGGAGACGACATACTGGCCGGAGACGTCAATGTAAATTACTCGTGAAGAAGTGCCGCAGTTTTTCCAGTGTCGTTTCACTCATGCGATCGTAAAGAGTGACATGGCCCGCATTGGGCACGATGTAGAGTTCTTTCGGTTCTTGGGCCTTTGCGTAGGCTTGTTCGCTGAATGGTTTGGTGTCGGCTTTGTCGCCTGCGACCAACAGGATCGGGCGCGGGGAAATTTCGTCGATATGTTGCATCAGAGTGTTGGTCATGTAGGGATAGGCTACCGTGGCGCTCCACTGACCGTTAGAAAGGATCGAGTTTTCGTGAAAGCCTCTGGGGGTCCGGTAGTAATCGTAAACATCTTGGCCTTGGGCGGATTCGTGCTCTGGAAAACCGTCTGGAAAGCGGTCGGGGCCAAGACCAGGGGAGCCAGCGTCGACATCCGCCCAGCGCTGAGCGGCGAGTTGGTCGAGCTGAGTGGATCTTGCTTCGCTGTCGCTGGCGGCTAGCATCGAAACGTCAAACATTGAAACCGTGGCGACAGCCTTCACCCGTTTATCGATTGATACTGCATTCAAGGCGAAGCTACCCCAGCCGCAGATGCCTAAAATTCCAATTCTTTCCCGATCAACGTTTGGTTGCGTGCCGATGAGATCGACAGCTGCCATGAAGTCTTCGGTGTTGATGTCAGGTGACGAGACGTTGCGGACAGCGCCTGCGCTTTCGCCGGTGAAGGATCCGTCAAAGGCGACAGCGACGAAGCCGCGGCTGGCCATTTCGTTGGCATAGTTGCCAGAAGCTTGTTCTTTCACGGCGCCATACGGGCCACCGATCACGATGCCTGGGACCTTTTTGTTGCCAATGTTTTTGGGCGTGTAAACATCTGCCGCGAGTTTGATGCCGAAGCGGTTGACGACGCTGGTTTCTTGGCGCTCAACGTTGTTGTGTAAGTCAAAAACAAATTTCCTCATGTGGCACTCCTTTCGCTATCTTGTGTAGGTTTCGTAATGATCGATCTTGTCTGTCACGAGGTCGACCGCGCTTTGAATTTCTTCAAGCTGGGCGCGCAATTGATCGCGCTGTTTGATCAAGATTTCTTTGCGTAGCTTGATGTTCCGACCGGCATGAGCTAGTTGTGTGTATTGTTTGATTTGGGCAATGGGAATGCCAATTTCGCGGATACACTTGACGTATCTGATCCAATCGATGTCAGATCGATCGTACTCGCGATAACCAGAGTCGTTCCGCTTGACCTTGGTGATGATGCCTTCCTTTTCCCAGTATCTTAGGGTCTCCGGCGGCAGGTGAAAGTAAGCCGCCACTTCATTGATTTTCATATCCAACGCTCCTTTCCTTGTAATCATACAACCTTGAAGTTACTTCAAGGCAAGCACAATTTCGGCGTGTTTTGATTTTGGGTATTCGGCCAATGCCGATTGCCTAAGAGATTCTTAATCTCTTTTATTTTGTATCCGCCGAATCTTTGTGACTATAATAGAAGCTACCCTAAATCCCCCGAAGGAGAAAAACGCATGGACGCACAAGCTGCCAGTCAAGTCATCGCCCAAACTGTCGACCATATCGGCCAGGTCATCGTCGGCAAAACCCAGGTCATCCAGCTGACCATCACCGCGCTGTTGGCGCAGGGACACGTCTTATTTGAAGACATCCCCGGCGTCGGCAAGACGACCTTGATCAAAACGATGGCGGCGACGTTTGCCGCAGATTTCAACCGCATTCAGTTCACCCCAGACTTGTTGCCCAGCGACATCCTGGGGGTGACGGTGTATGACCAACATTCCGGCCGGTTCCGCTTCCAGCAAGGTCCGATCTTCACCACATTCTTGCTGGCAGATGAGCTCAACCGCGCGACCCCGCGGGCGCAAGCCGCGCTGTTGCAGGCGATGGCGGAGCGGCGGGTGACAATCGATGGGCAGACGTATGCGCTGCCGGATGATTTTTTTGTGTTGGCAACGCAAAACCCGACGGAATACGAAGGCACCTTCCCACTGCCGGAAGCCCAGCTGGATCGCTTCTTGATGCGGCTGACGATCGGCTATCCCGACGCGGCTTCAGAAAAGCAGATGCTGCTGGCGGGCCAAGAGACGCCGGCGCTGCCAGAGGCTCTGATCTCTACCGCCCAGCTGCAAGAATTGAAAAAAGTTGCGGCGACGACCAAGATCGCCGACAGCCTGCTGGATTACGTGCTGGCACTGGCGGCGGCCACCCGCACCCAAGCTGATCTGGCGCTGGGCGTGTCGCCGCGTGGGACGTTGGCGTTGGTGGCGGCGGCCAAGGCCTGGGCGCTGGTTGCCGGGCGTGATTACGTGACCCCTGAAGACATCCAGTTCTTGGTGCCCCATGTGTGGACCCACCGCCTGATCGGCCAGCCGGGAGCCAGCCTTTTGCCGCAACAGGTGCTGGCGGCGATTATCAAGGCGACACCGGTGCCGCTTCGAGGCGCTTAAGATGAGAAGATGGGGGCACAACTTACTGGTCGCCGTCGTCTTTGTGCTGGGTTTGAGCGTCGGGATCGTGTTTAACACTGATACCACCTGGCTGATCAGCGTCGTGGCCGCGGTGTTGTTGGTGCTGAGCTTGCTTTCCATCGCTTGGCCGCTACGCTGGTTGCGCGCCGTGCCAGATCATGCCGTCGCCGGCGAACCCAGCCGCTTGACCGTATCCGGCCGAGCGCTGTTCGGGCGGCTGACGGTGCAAGGGGCCACGCCGGAAGTGGTCGCAGAGCCCGTGATCGGCCGCCTGCGCCAGCCGGTGAGCGTGGTCTTGGCGCGTGGCGTTTACCGGACGCTGCCGCTACGCGTGGTGGCCCGCGACTTGTTCGGCTGGTGGCAAAAAGCTCACCGGCTGGCGCTCACAGAGCCGCTGGTCGTTGGGCCGCGCCTGGAAGCCAGACTGGCTGCGCAGCTGCATCGCAAACTGCAACCGCAGCTGACGCGCGCAACCGCAGGGATTCCAGGGTTCGACCTAGTCGGGTTGCGGCCGTATGTCGCTGGCGATCCGATGCAGGCGATCGACTGGAAGGCCACGGCCCGCACCGGCGAGCCGATTACCCGCCAGACATCCAGCGTCGCGCTGCAACCCTGGCAGGCGTTGGTGGTCGCAAGCGGCAGTCAGCTCGAGACGCTGCTGGGCGTCGCGCATACGCTGGATCAAACCGAGATGTGGCAGACGCTTTCCGGTCTGGCTGCCGGCGGCTTGCGGCGCGACCCGGACTTGCGGTGGTATGCCCAAGCCCAGCCGGCCGATCGAATCGACTGGGGTGCCGTGGGTATTTTGGCAAGCAAGCAGCCGTTGATGATCTTGTGTGACGCCAGCGTGCAACAGGCGGCCGTGCAGGCGCTAGGCCGCCGCGCCGGGCTGGTCGTTGCCATCGGGACCACGGCCGTCACCGTCGTCTCGGGAGCCAAGCAGACACAGATTCGGAGGACAGCAGATGCAAGCAAAAACGCATGAATGGCACGCGCTGTTAACGGCATGGCTGTTGATGGTGTTATGCCAAGCCTACCTGCAGGTCAACCCGATGCCCAATGTTTGGTTCGTCGCCTTGGCCGTGGTTGTAGCCGTAGGGACGGCGTTGCTCGGGCGGCTTTTGCCACGCTGGCGAGGGCTGTGGTTTGCCATCGATGTGGTCGGGCTGGCGGTGATCTGGCCGCTGGTGATTGCCGCTAAAAACCGGGGCAATGCCTGGCAATCGTTGCTCAAGGCGCTGCCACAGTTCGGGCAGACCCACGGGGTGGATGTGCCGCTGATCTTGACCTCGGCGCTGTTATTGATGCTGATCGGGTTGCTGGCGATGATCGGGGTCTATTGGCATCAGCCGATCTGGGCTTGGGTCGTCGTGGTGGCGTATGTGCTGTTGGTGCATGTCGTCAACGGCAATGAGCTGTTGATCCCGGTCGTACAACTGCTGGTGCTGGCGGCTATTTTTGCCTTCGGTTCCTGGCAGGCGGTGGGGTTGCGGATCGTCGTGATTGCCGCGGTGGTCGGCCTGGCTTTTGTCGGGCTTACGCAACTGACGCCGCCGCTGGCCCAAGCCACAGTCGGCATCCGCACCTGGCTGAATACGCACGGGGTGTATGACCGCATCAGCCAGATTAAGGCGGGGCCGTCACGGACCGGTTTTTCCGAAAACGACGAGAATCTCGGCGGGCCGGTGTTCGATGACAACACCGCCGTTTACACCGTGACCTCCCCGACGCCGCAGTACCTGCGGGTGGAGGCCAAAACAGACTATACTGGCCGAGGGTGGACGACCAGCCAGCCGACGCGGGAGGATTTTGGCGGGACCGTCACCGACCGTGAACTCAAAGACGCCAGCGACGCCGCTTATCAGCCCACGACCAAGATGACGATTACCGCCGCGACGACCACGCGCGTCTTGGGTCTGCCCAACGGCGCCATCACCGTCACCGCGACGACACCACAGGCCCGGCACATGTATTATGACGGTAACACCGCGCGCTTGTATCCGGAGGTGCCGCTCAAGCAACTCGAGCTCCAGGTGCGCGCCAAAAAGCCCAGCGCCACGGCCTTGCGTAGCGTCACTGGCGTCGCGACCGATCCAGCTTGGACGCAGGTGCCCAAAACCCTGCCGGTGCGCGTTCGCCAGTTGGCGCAGCGTGTGACCCGTGGGGCGACCACCGATTACGACCGCGCCAAGGCCATCGAGCAGTATCTCAGCCAGACCCCGACGCTGACGTATTCCAAAACCGACACCCCGAAGCTGCCGCGCGGCCGCGACTACGTGGACTATTTCTTGTTCACCAGCCACATCGGGTATTGCGACAATTTCTCCAGCGCGATGGTGATGATGTTGCGCAGCATCGGCGTCCCGGCACGCTGGGCCAAGGGCTTCAACCAAGGAACCAAAACCGGCACGGATCAATACACAATCACCAATGCCAACGCGCATTCTTGGCCTGAGGTCTACTTCGGCCCGCAGTACGGCTGGGTCGACTTCGAACCCACGCCTGGTTTTGCCGCTTCGACTTCGACCAACACGCCAGTGGCCAGCAGTAGTCAGTCCAGTGCGGCCAGCCAGTCGTCGAGTTCGTCGAGTAGCTCGTCTGCTTCCAGCAAGTCAGCCGTAACAAAGACGACGACCAAGCCGCAACATGTTTCTGGTGATTACCGCTGGGTGCTCGTCGTTGTTGGCTTGGTGCTTGTGGTGGCGTTGACGATTACACGCCGCCGGCTGGTGGCCTTGCTGACACTGATCGGGTTGAACGCGACCAATTTCCCTAAACGCTATCGACTGTTGTTGTGGTCGCTGCGCGGGGTGGTGAAACGCCAGTCTAGCCAGCCGCTGAGTGCTTACGCGCGAGAGGTCGATGCCAAACTCGGGTTGCCTGGGAGTTTCGCTGAAGTGACCGCGGCTTATGAAGCCAGCGAGTTCGGCGGGCGAGGGCAGTTGCCTAAGGATGCGTTCGTGCGCGTTGTGCAGGCGGTAGCTTGGCATCGCAAACGATAGCGACATGAGGTCGCCGCTTTTCTGCTAGACAGAAGCGGCGGCCTTTTTTGGTGCTTGCATCAAAGCCTCGAGAAATGCTATTCAAGTATTATCAGGATATGAATTAAATAATTAATAGATTATTTTTAGTTGTAATCGATCCTGCAACATTCTTTTGAACCATTTTCAGCGTATACTGAGTTAAATAAGCTTTTATATAACAATGGCTATAACGGGCTGCGGTTGCGCAATGCCTGAACAGTGCGTTGCAATGAATCGAGGAGTTGAGACGATGCATGAAGAAGATTTTATGAAGATGTTAAAGGACTTGTCTTCTCGCAGTGAACATCAATTGATGTTGGTGACGGCACCGACAGGAACTGGGAAGACGCATGCCATCGTATGGGCGATCTGCCGATATGCCGCCGAGCATGATGAATTCCGCGCCTTTTTTGTGACCGATCAACGCAAGAATTTGAATGACGACGAATTCCGCAAGGCGTGGCGCGCCGTGCATCCGGGTGACTTTTATCAACATGCGGCGGTGATTCGATCGCTACCCGATACAGCCAAGTTGGTCTTAGACGAATGGAAAGCACATCACATTCCCAACCGGTTGCTTACCCCTAAACTTGAGCAAGCCCTTGAGATGCTTCAGCAACAGTTGGCATACTACGAACAGGCGCAGAAGCATGAAGTTGGGGTTGAGAACGCTTGGACTGAATTGAGCCACGCCGATTTTGCCGTGCGCACGCAACTGACGGTGACCTTGATGCAATTGGCTGATGTTGCTGAGCCACTGGCTGCGGCGGGACAAGCCAAGATCCGCAATTATGTGGCAACGCACGATACAGACGTCTGTCGGTGGCTGAATCAGTATTATCCGACGATCGATTTGGCTCGGCGGCAGTTGCTGATCATGACGACGGCCAAATTCATCAGTTCGTACACGCCGTTTTTCAAGGAATATTCGATCCCGTTTTTACATTCGGCGGTGCTGACCAATGCAACGGTCGTGCTGGATGAATTTGACAGTACGAAGGGCCAATTGTGGGATAAAGTCATTGAAGATACGCTGAAGGTGCGCGTTGATTTGGTCAGTTTGTTTGAAGCCGTGTATCAAGGACTCAAGCGGATCAATGCGTCGGCCCCAGCTTGGTTGAACGATTCGTTTGCCAATCAGAATCAATTCAACGCCATTCTGGCGCGTGCCGAAACGTTGCGCAAGCGCTTTGCTTTGGATCACTTGTATAAAAATCTCAATGTTTCTCGCGATCCGGGTTTTGTGCTTCATACTGCGCAACGGACGCTCATGAGCCGTGGCCAGGCTTGGCACGCGCATCTGGACGAGCAGCGCAACCAGGTTTTGATCGGAACCGATGTCGCAGATGATCAGCATTTTCAAAGTATGTTGGGGCAAGTCTCGCGATTTTTGCGTCATGTTTCGCGATTCGTCGTCACGCGCGGATACGAGTACCAGAATTTTCACAACAGCGCACTCGCAGATCAAGAATCCGGGTTGACCATCCGTGATGCGTGCTATGCCATATACGACGCGCTGGGCTTGGCGGCTGACCAAATCAACGTGTTGCTGGCGCTGGGGCTGGATCGGCAGATGAAAAAGTTGCCGCTGACCCAACAACAACCCAACAGTTATCATCGGTTCCAAGAGCAGGGCTTGAGTTTCTTCAACTTTGTCGATGCCGATACGCATGATTTCCGCACGACAATCAATGCGGCATTTTTCTCCATGACGTCTGAGCGCTATTTGTTGGCGGTGTTGAATAAGGCCAATGTGTTGGGGCTGTCTGCAACAGCCATGTTGCCGAGCGTCTTGGATAACTATGATCTGGCATATCTGAAAGAAAAGCTAGGCGACCGCATGGTAGATGGGGCCAAGTTTTTCAGTGCGCAGACGGTTGCCGACCTGGACTTGAGAAAGCGTTATTCAGATGCTGGGGTGACGATTCAACCACAAGTTTGTGCAACCGCCGACTCGTTTGCGGCATTGCTTGACCAACGTGCCCCGCAACAAGTGACGCCGCAAAAAGCCCGAGAATTGGATGCGGGGCTGGAAACCCAGATCAACCTGGCGGCATCGGCGAATCCTGATACCACGCCGGCGTATATCAAACGTCGGTACCTCGCCTTATTTGATAGCTTCATTTTGTTTTTGTCGGATCCGCAAATGACGAGTTTCTTGGGGCTGCAGGCCTTAAAGCCAGATGCCAACAAGCCGGAAATGTCGACGCCGTATGTTGAGGACGTTTTTTCGCAACTGGCTCACATTTTGGCCCCAGATGAAGAACAGCACCCAAAATTGAGCATCATTGCCGCGGTTGTGGATGGCCAAGTGGCAGCCGTGCTGGAAGACGCCTTACAATTGCCGGCAGAAAAACAAAGGCGGTTGTATTTGCTGAGTGCATACGGCACCATCGCGGTCGGACAAAATCTCCAGCACAAGTTGGACAGTCTTGAAAAAGAATTTGCGGTCAGCGTGGCGCCACAAGCCGCCGATGCCGAGGATCCGCGCCGGAAAACTGTTGATTTGGCCGGGATCTATTTAGGCGACGTGACGCATATTTTAAGCAATGAAAAGCAATTTACGATGACCAAAGCCGGTTTGCGGATGATCACTGAGTTGGAATATCTCTTCGATGCCAATGAAATCAGCATGACGACCCTCAACGCCAATTTTCAGGCGTTGCAACAATCACGGCCGCGCAAGCAACCACAATCTGCGACTAGCCTGGTCGTCAGCTACTCACGGATGATCATCCAGGCCCTTGGCAGAATGAATCGGTCGTTCAACAAAATGCCCCGGTTGCGTCTATTGGCAACCAGTAATGTCCTGACCAAAATCAGCCATATCGGGGTCGACCCGGCCACAATTTCGCCAGAATATCAAAGTCTGCTCGCGTTTGCGCGTGAACAACCCCGTAACCTCGACGAAACAGATATGGCGCGCAAGGAAAATCGGACGTGGTACACCCACCGTGATCTGAAGGTGATGGTGTCTGGCCTGCAAACCAACGAAGCGGTGGCGGCGTATTATCGCCATTTGCGTGACTTTATCCTCGCCAATCCGCTGATTTCTTCCGAACAGTTGGCGCAAGTCAGCAACGATGGGGACTTTCAAGGCCAAGGGCTGCAGTATATCGAAGCGCCAAAAGACGCGGTGCAATATCTGGTCAAGCGACACCAGCAAGATGATGGTCATTTTGAGTTTAAAGACGGCAACATGGTGATTTCGGCTGAGGCGGCAGGGCTGCCCGCCATGTGCGGCTACCCAGGTTTTGCTGAGGCGATGCGTCGCGCCGGTTATCCCAGCCAATGGCAACCCGCCGAATATATCATCAATCCCGTGCAGTTCATCAATTTGTATCTAGGCGCATTAGGTGAGTTCGCCGGCCAATACATTGTTGAGCACGAGTGGTCGGTAAAATTACAGGGCTTTGAGAAACTCAGTCATAATGAACTGTTTGATTTCAAAACTGACCGCTTCGTTGCCGTGGATTTCAAAAATTGGCGCGGCTTTCGCAATATTTCAGGTGACGAGGCTCGACGACACGTCTTGGACAAGTTGGACGTCTTGGAAGCCGACACAGGGCATTCCTGGCGCGTGCTGGTGATCAATATTGTTGCAACAAGCCCGGATAGCCTGCAATTATCCGCAGACGGCCGCATTCTTGAAGTACCAGGATTGATCGACGATCGCGGCCAGAACGTCTTATCGCCCGCAGACAAAATGCAGATTGGAGCGTTTTTCATTGGAGAAACAACAGATCCTGACCACAAAATTGGATTATGAGCTTGATTTAGCCGCCTTGCAACACGATTACCGCTTTGTGCTGGTGCGTCCCTTGGATAAAGAAACTTATCCCAAGTTTTATCGGTTGTTAAGCCGCTGGCAGGCCGTCGCCTGTGCCCTGGTAACCAAAGGGATGCTGGTGATGGTCAAAGACCTGCCAGATCTGGCCGATAATGATGGCCTGCAGTTGAAGCAGGTCTGGCTCAATGAGATGGAGGATGACAAAGTCTACGCCAATCATATCTTGCAGTTGTTGCTGAATTTGCAGGCAGACGGCACGCCGGCACTGGCTGAACCCAGTTTGACCCCGAAGTTGCTGATCGTCCGGTCGAAGTGGGTATGGCAGAAAAAAGAGGGGTTTCGGCAGTGCTACGGGCTAGAAGTGACGATCGGCTGGCAAGGTGATTTGGAGATGCGGGTGCGGACTTTTACCGAGCAACCTGCGCCAAAAAAAGGCAAGCCAGCATACGTGTTGAATGTTGAGCGTGGTTGTTTGCAACGGGCGACTGCTTCGTCCCAGCATCCCGTTTTTGTGGAAGGCAATGGCACCAAGCATCGCAATCAAGTTCATTTTTTGGCCATTCAAAATCTGGCCAAGTTTCGGCTCAGCAAAGTCGGCGTGGCAACGCAACTGCTGGCTAACTTGAATGCAAACGAAAGGGGCTATTTGAACCAACCGGTACGTTTTCATCAAAGCGAAGTGACGATGTTTGATAATCCCAAGCTCGAGTCGACCCGACTGGTTTGGCAAAAACTAACGCCACTGCCGTTAACGATTTACGCCCAAGTTGGCGATGAGCTGTCGGCAGAACTGGCAAAACAAGTCGATACGGCGCTGCAACACAGTCCGTTGGTCCGCAAAGCAGGGCTGAAAGTTCAGCTGGGTGCGCAAGCTGAAGCTGGCTGGAATATTCAAGTGGTGCGCGATCTGCGCGAAAAGCCTGCTGAAGATCAGTATCAAGTCGGCGATGCTGATACCGTTATTCAACATGTGACCGTAGAAAATTTTGGCGGCTACGATGAAGAAAAAAAGGAATTGACTTGGCAGCCCACTGGCGATGACTCGGCCAAAGACGCCGGGGCAGATCCGGCTCTGATCAAATTGGCGCAAGAGTTATTGATCCGCCAAGATATGATGCTGTCACAGTTGGCTTCAGTCGATCCCAAGTTGGTGGCCGAAGCTCAGAAGTTTGCGTTTTATCGCGTTGAATTTATGCATGAGTCGCCGCAACCAGAGGTCATGGTGGTGGGGATGCATATCAGTGAGAATGGCGGCATCACCTTCGATAAACAGTGGGTTAACTTAGATCATCTCGAGGCGAATGACCACGCGACGCAATTGTGTCATGGCTTATTGGTGAACGTCTTGTACGGTGTCAAAAAAGCTTATCAATGGGATACGATCGATTGCATCGTGGAAGCCGATGGTCAACAGCTGGTCATCCAGTCCCTGGCGCGTTCGACGATGCCAGATGGCGAGCGGATCCTCAAACAGTTGGCACAAAGCAATCTCGATCATGAATATTCCAGCGAAGAGATCCTGGCTGGACTGGATCAAGCCCGACCGTATGTCAGTGGCGAAGGGGTAACGGCGCTGAACCAAGTCCAAGCGTTGTTACCGCAGTTACCGCTTGTTTTTCCTCTCAAGCAGCTGGATGCGTTGCTTCGAAATGCTGGCTTTTCGCCAAAACAGGCCGGGATGAAGCAGTTGAACGCCGTGCTTGAAGCGCATGCCAACTTTACCTTCAAAAATACGTTGCAGCGCAAGATGCCGAATTCACCGATGGCGGGGATGAAAGGCATGGGGCTTGTTCGAATCGATCAAGCATGGCAGTATTTTGTCGGTACCAATACGTCGCTGCGCCAAACGATTCACCGTGGAGCCTTGCTTCGGCGGCTATATCCGCTGCAAGGGGATGATGAAACTGTGATGACGATGTTCCCGATTCTTGAAACGTTGATGAGCGTTGAATTTGTGCGCAATGCGCAGTATACCGTCATGCCCTTTCCGGCCAAATATTTGCGTGAGTATTGGTCGATGCAGGTGCGTCAGCATCCGGCGTATCGGCGGCCGAAAAAACCGAGAAAGTAGATTTTGTCAGGGTACGGATTGGGAACCCGGCATGGCGCGATTAGAACGATAATTTTTTCGAGATAGCGTTTATATTCGTCACTGGCCAAGCCCTGTTACCCGCGGTAAAATGAGACGACGGGAGGGGAACCATGAGAAAAATTAAATTGGGGTTAACTATCGGCGTCTGTCTGCTTGCGCTTGGAGGCGCGGCAGGCTGTGGTCAGGTATCTGGGCCGAGCACCAAGGCCAGTTCGACAACGTCGTCGCATTCATCGCACAAAACGAAGCCGTTGTTGCCGGTTGATAAGGCGTCGCACAGCAAGTCGTCTTCGCAGTCATCAGACAGCGAATCTGCTACGCAAGCATCCGTGCAGTCATCGCAGACAGCAACAAGTACATCTACGGTCAAACGCACGACCGCCACTTCCAGTTCAGTTTCTAGCTCAGCACCGGCAAAATCAGCAACGATGGATTTCAATGCAATCAAAGCCGGTGATTATAACAGTTTGATCGGTAACTGGCGCGATGTTGCGGAGGCCTACAACAGTTATGACGGCAACGGGGTCCGCTGGGGGAGTGTCGACACCCCGGGGCAGCTGACGATCACTACCAACTCGATTCGGACCAGTGAGATGTCTATGAACCAAGATGGCGTCATCAGCTCACAGGACCAGACTGGCCAGGCGACGTTCAGCCAACGCGGAGGCGCATTATGGGCAGACGCTGATGTTGGTGCAATCGCGTGGTCTATTGCCTTTTTCCCCAAAGGGCAGTCTGTGGCTTCGGTCGTTGAAGGCAACACGCAACCAACCGGTGTTGATAACAGCCGCGAGCACGTGGTGGTGCGCACTAGCAACAACGGGCTTATCCAGGTGTTTGAACGCCAATAATCGCAAAAAATCCCGGCCAACATTTGTTGTTGGCCGGGATTTTTGTCGTCATTGCGTCAGTATGGCCGCCTGCAAGTCTGCGACCGAGTGGTAAATGTCTGCTTGCGCCGCCAACAGCGGCTTCAGATCAACGCTGGGCGACCACGCCGCTGAAAAACAGTGCACGCCGGCTTCCGTCGCTGCGCGCAGGTCACTTGCAGCATCGCCGACATAAGCCAGTTCGCCTGGCGCCAGGTGTTGCATTGTCAGGAGGTGTTTGAGGTTTTCCACTTTCACGTCGCGCGCTGGCGAACCAACCAGGATCGGGTCAAAATAGCCGGTCAGTCCCAGCATTTCCAGTGAGAGAGTACACGAACGCTGGCCTTTGCCGGTGAGTAGTGATAGCCGAATGCCATGACGCAACAAGGATTCCAGCAGGTTCGAGATTCCTGGAAAAGGGTGCCGCAGTGCTTGATGTGCTTGCGCGTATGCACCATAGAAAACGTCTGAGGCACTGGCCAGCGGTACTTCTGGCAACAAGTCTTGGAGCATCCCTTGTTCGTTTTTTCCAAAAGTATCAAAAATCTCTTGATCGGAAATCACCCGCCCGGTAAAATGCTGAACCGTACGGCGAAATGCCGTCAGAATCACTGGGAACGTGTCTGCTAAGGTGCCGTCTAAATCAAAGCTGATCATACGATACATGGGCTTCACCTAACTTTCTGATGACGTGGCAGGGATTGCCGACCGCAACGCTGTGGTCGGGGATGTCTTTGGTGACGACGCTACCGGCCCCAATCACACAACCGCTCCCGATCGTGACGCCCGGTAAGACAATCACGCCGCCGCCCAGCCAGCAGCCGTGTTTAATGTGAACCGGCAAGGCGCGGGTTTGGACAAAATGTTGACGATGGTCGGCATCCCATTCTGGATTTAACCGCTCAGCCAATTCGACAGGGTGTGTGCCGGTGTAGATCTGGACGTTAGGGGCAATCATCGTTTCGTCATCGATCGTGATACTGGCGGAGTCCATGAAGGAACAGCCCATGTTCACCGAGATCTTATTGCCGAGGTGAATGTTGCGGGCATAGTCACACAGAAAAGGCGTCCCAACTGAGACATAGTCGCCAACACTACCTAAGTACTGCTTCAATAATGCCTGGCGCTTGGCCGCCTGATCATAGGTCAGGTTGTTGTACTGCTCCAAAAACTGACTGGCGGTTGCTTTGAAGCGTTTGAGTTCTGGATCATGGGCATCAAATAATTCGCCCGCCAGCAACTTTTCATAATTTGATTTCATTCAGTTCACCCACTTTGCACGTTAGTCACTGCCTTCATTGTGGCACGATGGGTGATATGGTTCAAGATGACCGATGCCTTCCTTTCCTGATTTCAATCAGGAGAGGAAGGCAAGTCACTGCCAAGCAGTGAAAGGAAAAGACTGTGTCTTGATATTAGAACGTACGTTTGGTATAATTGAAGCACCCATCGGAGGTGAGATTATGCCTAAGCCCAACGCGTTATCCATGGCGGAACTCCCATATCACTTTGGGGTACGTGTCCGCGTGTATCCATCTACTGAACAAAAACGCCTTATCAAACGTAATAGTGATGCTAGTAGATTCATCTACAACGAGATGGTGGCGATGAATCGCGAGTTGTTTGCTTTGCGTCAGGTGAAGTGTCCTATCAGTCTCATTGCGCAGCGGATTGCCACACTACAAGAACGCCTAAAGCATCCAGCCAGTGGCATCAGTAACATTCACGGTTGGCTGAATCATCCTGATTTTGATGCTGACATGAAGGCCAATGCGGTCAAAAATTACCGAGTGGCTTGGAAGC